>CALHHQ010000144.1 GCA_938030645.1 uncultured Rhizobiaceae group bacterium | reverse complement strand
AAAGACTTTTCCGCATTTTTGCCACAGTTGCTGAAAACGGCACGAGGCACTTTAGACGGCTAGCGCAAATATCTAGGCTCGGTTTGGGTCGGCAAAGAGATCGCGCGCAATAACCAGCTTTTGGATTTCGCTGGTGCCTTCATAAATTTGGCAGATACGAACGTCGCGGTACAGCCGTTCAACAGGATAGTCGCGTAAGTAACCGTAGCCACCAAATATTTGAATGGCGTCCGTGCAAACTTTTTCGGCGGCTTCTGAAGCAAACAACTTCGCCATTGAGGCTTGACGCAAACAAGGAAGCCCTTCGTTTTTCAGATTTGCCGCATGGTGAATAAGTTGGCGAGACGCCTCCAACTGGGTCGCCATGTCAGCCAGTTTGAACGATATGGATTGGTGCTGGGAGATTTCCACGCCGAACGTTTTGCGCTCGGTCGCATAGTTTGTGGCCAGTTCAAAGGCTTTGCGTGCCATGCCCAATGCTTGTGCGGCAATGCCGATGCGACCACCTTCCAAATTAGAGAGTGCGATTTTATAGCCTTGGCCTTCTTCGCCCAATCTGTTTTCCACGGGTATGCGCATATCGGTGAAAGACAGTTGGCAGGTGTCGGATGAATTGATGCCCAGCTTTTCTTCGGTTCTGATGACCTCGTATCCTGGGGTATCAGTTTCAACGATAAAGGCAGTGATGCCTCTTTTTCCCATCGATTTATCAGTCACCGCAAACACGATGATCAAGCCGCCATTCTTGCCGGATGTGATGAATTGTTTTGAACCGTTGATCACATAAGCATCACCATCCAGAACGGCGGTGGTGCGGAGTTGAGAAGCGTCCGATCCTGCTTGTGGTTCAGTCAATGCGAAACCGCCAATGCATTCTCCGCTGGCGAGTTTTGGAAGATATTTTCGTTTTTGTTCTTCGGTGCCAAAAGCGACAATGGGAGCACAGCCGACTGAACTGTGAACGCTCAATATTGTGGAGCAAGCGCCATCTCCTGCTGCAATTTCTTCAACCACGCTGGCATAAGTCAATGTATCGAGTTCTATGCCGCCGTATTCTTCCGGAATGAGCATGCCGAGGAATCCTAATTCCCCCATCTCATTCAATTGCTCTCTGGGAAATTCACTTGTGCGATCTCTTTCTTCAGCTCCAGGCCATAGTTTTTCCTGCGCGAATTGAGCCGCCATATCACGTACGGCTGATTGGACTTCGTCTAACAAGGTCGTTCTCCGATTTTTTTAAAATGCTTTGGTGAGCCTGTCTTTATCTTGCATTATCTATAATTCAGGGAAGTATCGCAATCGGTTCAAACAGGTTCTCCAAGATACATATAGACGCATGGTTATGTTTGGTGTCAGTTTCTCAATCGTGGTGCACAATTTTAGGAGTGTGCTTGTGAATCGACAGTTGTGACGGTAGATCAATTGCGATCCAACGATGCATCGCTTTTTGGGAAAGTGCTATGAACAAAATCTACTCCTCCGCCAAGGAAGCGCTCAAAGGCGTCATTCAAGACGATATGCTGATTGCAGCGGGTGGCTTCGGCCTTTGCGGAATTCCTGAGCTGCTTCTGGAAGCCATAAAACAATCAGGTGCGAAGGACCTCACATTTGCGTCGAACAACGCTGGGGTTGATGACTTTGGCATCGGTATTTTGCTTCAGACGAAACAGGTAAAGAAAATGATTTCGTCTTATGTGGGCGAAAATTCTGAGTTTATGCGTCAATATCTTTCCGGCGAGTTGGAGTTGGAATTTGCACCGCAAGGTACATTGGCCGAGCGGATGCGCGCTGGTGGTTGTGGCATTCCTGGGTTTTATACGAAAACGGGCGTCGGAACCGTCATTGCCGAGGGCAAAGATCATAAGGATTTCAATGGTCAAACTTATATTATGGAAGAAGGGCTTTTTGCCGATCTTGCCATTGTGAAAGCTTGGAAAGCGGACGAAACGGGCAATGCAATTTTCCGTAAGACCGCACGGAATTTCAATCCGCCAGCTGCGATGTGCGGAAAGGTTTGCGTGATGGAAGTGGAAGAAATTGTGCCAGTGGGAACACTGGATCCTGACCATATTCATCTTCCCGGCATTTATGTTCATCGCATTATTAAAGGCGAACATGAAAAGCGGATCGAACAACGCACAGTGCAGGGGGGTTAACGATGGCTTGGTCAAGAGAACAAATGGCGGCTCGTGCAGCCCAAGAACTGCAAGACGGGACTTACGTCAATCTCGGCATCGGAATTCCGACGATGGTGGCAAATTACATTCCCGAAGGTGTAAGCGTTACCCTACAGTCAGAGAATGGTATGTTGGGAATGGGGCCGTTTCCCACGGAAGAAGATATAGATCCTGATCTTATAAATGCGGGAAAGCAAACAATTACAGAACTCCCACAGACTGCTTATTTTGACAGCGCGACTTCATTCGGCATGATCCGCGGTGGTAAAATTGCCATGGCCATTCTGGGCGCTATGGAAGTTTCAGAGAATGGGGATCTGGCCAACTGGATGATCCCAGGCAAATTGGTCAAAGGTATGGGCGGAGCGATGGACCTCGTCGCAGGTGTTGGGCGTGTCGTCGTCGTCATGGATCACACCAATAAGAAGGGTGAATCCAAATTGCTAAAGGCTTGTTCTCTGCCTCTCACCGGGAAAGGCGTTGTTGATCAGATTGTCACAAATCTGGGAGTTTTGGACGTCGTCGAAGGCGGTTTGAAAGTGATCGAATTGGCTGATGCTGTTTCTTTGGATGAGCTCAAAGACGCCACTGAAGCGGCAATCGTTTAACAGCAGATATTACCACGCCTCACTGTGGGCAGACGAGGCGCGGTGTGTTAGCTCAAAACCATGAGTGATGCTGAACCTTTAATTGAAGAAACATCATCTTCCACTGGTATCTATACTGGTGACGGCGTGGTGCGGCCAGAATTTGTGGCCTCGCTTTTGGAAGCGGCTCAGGCGGATTGGGAAGAGGGCGTTCGCAACTCCGTCCGCGATCTGCACGAATCCGAGATGGCAGACATTTTGGAAGCGGTGGGTGAAGAGTATCGTAACAAAATTGTTGAACTTGCGGGCCGCGACTTTGACTTTGCCGCTCTGACAGAGGTTGATGAGGCGATCCGTCTCGACATCGTCGATAACATGTCCAACACGCAAGTGGCTGAGGCCGTGCGTGAATTGGATTCTGATGATGCGGTTTTCATTCTTGAAGATTTGGAATCGGA
>CALHHQ010000143.1 GCA_938030645.1 uncultured Rhizobiaceae group bacterium | reverse complement strand
GCTACAAAATAGTTTTCAGACTTCCCAATGCTCTTTTGAGTGTTTTCCTTTGTTTTATGTGACTGGCCTGTTATTTTGGTTTCATTGTTGAATCCCATTCAGGCACCGCAATGAAAAAAACCGCTGCGCAACTTGTTGCCGAAGCTACCGAAGAAATTGTAACGCTTACGCCAACTGAAGCATTGAAAATGCAACAGGATGGCGAGGCTGTGTTGGTGGATATTCGTGACATTCGTGAGTTGGGCAAGTTAGGTCGCGTTCCAGATGCCGTTCATGCACCACGGGGTATGCTGGAATTTTGGGTTGATCCTGAAAGCCCATACCACCGCGAAGTTTTTGCCCAGCAGGGCAAGACTTATATTTTCTTTTGCGCGGCTGCGTGGCGGTCAGCTTTGGCCACACGCGATATGCAAAATATGGGTTTAGCGCCGGTGGCCCACATCGAAGGTGGCTTCTCCAAATGGGCCGAAGATGAATTGCCGATTGATCTGCCCGACACTGACACCAATTCCAAATATGCGAAATAGAGGCTGAAGCGTGGCTGTAAACGAATTGAAGCCGAAACTGTCGCTTTCGGACCGTGAGGCTGTTGCGAATGCTCAACAGTGGAATTTGCTGACCAGCGATCTCGAACGATTGCGGTCTTCAGTTGCACTTGGAGGTTCTGAAAAATCTCGCGATCGGCATGTGGCACGTGGAAAGTTGTTGCCGCGTGAACGCGTTATGCAACTGTTGGACCATGGCACACCATTTTTGGAACTGTCGCCCATGGCGGCTCATGGTTTGTATGATGATGAGATCAATGGCGCTGGGTTGATCACCGGGGTTGGTCAGATCGAAGGCCGTCAATGTGTGATCGTTTGCAATGATGCTACGATCAAAGGCGGCACCTACTATCCCATGACCGTGAAAAAGCATTTGCGGGCTCAGGAAGTGGCTGAAGAAAACCATTTGCCTTGCATATATTTGGTAGATTCAGGTGGTGCGAACCTGCCGCAACAAACAGAAGTGTTTCCTGACAAAGATCACTTTGGCCGAATTTTCTACAATCAAGCGAATATGTCGGCGATGGGAATTCCCCAAATCGCGTGCGTTATGGGGTCTTGCACAGCGGGTGGAGCATACGTGCCTGCCATGTCGGACGAGACAGTGATTGTGAAAGAGCAGGGCACTATTTTCCTTGGTGGGCCACCTCTTGTGAAGGCGGCGACTGGAGAAGAAGTGACTGCCGAAGACCTCGGCGGAGCGGACCTGCACACCCGACTATCCGGCGTCGCAGATCATATGGCGGAAAACGATTCTCATGCCTTGCAGATTGTGCGCTCTATCGTTCGGAATTTGAAAGCGCCAATCGCACCGCCCATTGATGTTCAATCATATGACGAGCCCAAACACGAAAGTGAAGAACTGGAAGCCATTGTGCCAGTGGATCTGCGCAAACAATATGATGTGCGGGAGATTATAGCGCGATTGGTTGATGGTTCTCAATTTGACGAATTTAAAGCGCGGTATGGCACGACATTGGTGACAGGCTTTGCAAAGCTGCACGGAATGTCCGTTGGGATCGTCGCCAACAACGGAATCTTGGTGTCAGACAGTGCTCTCAAAGGAGCCCATTTCATCGAGCTTTGTTCCCAACGCAAAATTCCTTTGATCTTCCTTCAAAACATCACGGGTTTCATGGTGGGGCGTGAACACGAAGTGGGCGGTATTGCCAAAGATGGCGCTAAATTGGTGACAGCTGTGGCCTGTGCCAAGGTTCCCAAAATTACCTTGGTGGTGGGTGGTTCCTACGGTGCTGGCAATTACGGTATGTGTGGCCGCGCTTATAGCCCGCGGTTCCTCTTTATGTGGCCCAATGCGCGTATTTCAGTGATGGGTGGTGAACAAGCAGCGTCTGTTCTCGCCACTGTAAAACGTGACGGGATGGAGCGTCGCGGCGAAAGCTGGTCTGAAATCGACGAGGCTGAATTTAAGCAACCTATTGTTGAGAAATACGAGGAAGAAGGGCACCCTTATTATTCCACCGCGCGTTTGTGGGATGATGGAATTATTCGGCCCAAGGATTCTCGCCGTATCTTAGCCTTAGCGCTGGCAGCCAGTTTGAATGCGCCGATACCGGATACGAAGTTCGGCGTGTTCAGAATGTAGTTGCGTGATTTTCGAGCCTCTATTTCTTATCGTTTGCGCACTGTTGATCATTATGACTGGCATTTCTAAATCCGGTTTTGGAGCCGGTGCTGAGATGGCAGTGGTTCCCATTATGGCGCTCTTCATTCAACCGCAGATAGCTGCGGCGATTGTTTTGCCCATTCTAATGGTCATTGATGTTGCCAATATCTGGCGCTATCGGGAGCATTGGGACCGACGCTTAGTTCTGACGCTTATTCCGGCGGCAATCATTGGCATCGCTATTGGTGCGATGACGTTCCAGTTTCTAAACGCCGATATTTTGCGGATTGCGCTTGGAATTCTTGCATTGCTGTTTGTGGCGTATCGTGTGCTGAATGATCAGCTGACTGAGGCCATAGATCGTGAAAGCAAACCCGGTTTTTTGTTCACATCATTTTTTGGTGCCATGGCTGGCTACACCAGCTTTGTGGCGCATGCGGGCGGGCCTCCCGCCAAGATGATTTTGCTGCGCCAAAATTTGGGTAAGCAGCCATTTGTGGGCACCAATTCCTACCTTTTTGCCAGCATAAATGCTCTGAAACTCATTCCCTATGTTTGGTTGGGGCAAATCACGCTTGAAAGCCTGAAGGGCAGTTTGGTGTTAGCTCCATTCATTCCAATTGGTGTTCTTTTAGGGTTTTGGTTGAACGGAATTGTTTCTGAAAAACGCTTCACCACAATCATTTTCGTTGCTTTGACTTGCGCTGGTTTGAAATTATTGTGGGACGGTTTCTCGGCGATTTGATCAAACCTTCTGTCATGGGGATTCACATCGGCAAGCCTGTACCGTATGTTACGGTATGGCCAGCGAATCGAAACTTTTAAAACGTGAAATCCGAACCCGCCAAATTTTAGGGTC
>CALHHQ010000142.1 GCA_938030645.1 uncultured Rhizobiaceae group bacterium | reverse complement strand
ATATCAATACGGCGCGCAAACCAAACATCATCGTGAGATTTTGCATATTCCACAAAGCGTTTCAGCGCTGCCAAACGGCCCGGACGACCAATCAAGCGACAGTGCAAACCAATGTTCATCATTTTGGCTTGGCCAGCTAGGCCTTCTGCATAAAGCATATCAAACGTATCTCGTAAGTAAGCCTCAAATTGATCGCCAGAGTTGAACCCCTGTGGCGTGGCAAAACGCATGTCGTTGCAATCCAATGTATAAGGAATGATCAACTGATCTCGTTCCGCGTGACGCCGCCAATAGGGCAGGTCATCATCATATGTATCTGAGATATAATCAAAGCCGCCTTCTTCGGAGACAAGATCAACCGTGTTCTCACTGCAACGGCCGAGATACCAACCGCGCGGGCGTTCACCTGTGACTGCTGTGTGCAATGCCACCGCTTCATCCAAGCAAGCCTTCTCATCTTCACGAGAGAAGTCTTTATATTCCACCCATTTCAAGCCGTGGGATGCAATTTCCCAATCGGCGTCCAACATGGCTTGCACTTGGTCTGGCGAGCGCTGCAAAGCTGTGGCTACGCCATAAACAGTGACGGGAATTTGGTTCTCGGTGAATAGGCGGTGCAAACGCCAGAAGCCTGAGCGTGCACCATATTCATAGATTGATTCCATATTCCAATGGCGTTGGTTTGGCCACGACGCTGCGCCAACGATTTCAGACAAAAACGCTTCGGAACCTGCGTCCCCATGGAGTGTGCAATTCTCGCCACCTTCTTCGTAGTTGACCACAAATTGCACAGCGATTCTCGCGCCGCCCTTATCCGCGCCTTTGCCATTTGGGTTCGGCCAACGGGGGTCAGGCGTTTGTGGTCCGTAACCACGCATGTTTCGAGGATAATGCATCGGCAGTTTCCTTATGACTTCTGCATTCCATGATATAGGCGAATGATCGTTGAGATATTCAAAATTTATTTGAAGAACTGAAAGTCATCTATGCCTATTGCTTGTGCGCTGCAAATATCATCTTAGAGTGCAGGTTCAAAATTGCATTTGGAGATTGTCATGGCCGAGCAAGGTTTTCTCACCACCCACATTCTGGATACAGCCCGTGGTTGCCCCGCAAAAGGCGTCTCCATCGACCTGTTCAAACTGGATGGCGAGGCGAGAACCCATATGACTTCAACCGTCACAAACGACGATGGCAGAACTAACAGCCCAATCATTCCAAAAGGCGAATTGGAAGTGGGAACATATGAACTCGTGTTCAAAATTGGTGACTATTTCAAAGGCCACGTCCCAAAAAGTGACAACTCATTCATAGACGTCGTCCCCATTCGCTTCGGTATAGACGACGCTACCAGCCACTACCACGTGCCACTTCTGGCCTCACCGTTTAGCTTTTCGACCTATCGGGGGAGTTGAGGGGGAGTGGCAGCTTCAAACCCTTAGCGGTAGTTCCATGCGTCAACCATTCTGGTGGGCGCACAACAAGTTGATGAAATGACTGAATTTTCAAAGAATATTTTTAATCACGAGGAAATAGACTGTCGCAGCAATCGTCATAGGTATGAAAGCGAGCACGAAAAAAATCGCAAACATGTACCAAATGGTTGGCCGAGTTTGTTGAGGTGGATTTTGACCCATCAACATAAATTTGCCCCCACTTACGTTTTTTATCCATTCAACTTCATCCCTCGGCATAGCGATTTTGACCTCTGGCACAGCCAATAAATCAAGCTCAACTGTTTTCGAGTTGATGAACCAACTTTCATCCCAGCCACGAATATCGCGATACGGAATGAACAAGGGTTTGCGGAACAGAGCATCGAGCGGAAATATTGCACGGAGTGAAATTCCGTCGTTGTTTGCGCCGATCTTAACTTGTGTCTTAATTATTCTTGCAGCAAAAAAATGACCGTACATAACAGCTTGTCCCCACCGTTCTTGGGTGGGCGCTTTGTATGAAGTACTATAAGTGGTTTCTAGGTGGTTCCAAAAAATCGAACGCTTTTTGTAGAGCCGCACGACCAAAAACGCGACAAAAGCATAACCAGCAATTAGAGACATGGACATAGCGACTTGCTCTTGTTCAGTGGTGCTAAATCTCGACAACAAAGCGGCACATTAACAACCACGACAAACCAATTTCGGATGAAGTTACTCAACATTTAAGGCTAACAAGATTGCAATTAGGTTAAACGATATTCGCGGAAGAAATTCCCAATATCACCTCTACAGAATTGACCGCTGTTTATTGCTATGTTGCGCATCTCAAAGAATTTGAAGCGTGCACTTTGTCCGCAAAACTGACGTTCAATCAATTCTTTTCTCAGCACCAAACCTTGCTACCCCAACCGCGCCTTACACCCATCAACCATGTGCTCAATCAACAGCCTTGTTTTCGGGTCTTGCAAGCGTTTGTGGGGAAAGATGCAGGAGAGGGGGATTGATGGGGGTGGGGTGTCTTTGAGGATTTCGATCAGTTGACCAGAAGCCAAAGCGTCTTCCACTTCAAATCGTGTTTTGTTGACGATGCCGCAACCTTCCAATGCCCAATTCGTCAACACGTCACCATCATCGGATTCCATAGGGCTGGTCAGATCGTGGCGAATGGTTTTACCGTCCACCTTCAGCGTCCAGTAAAATTCTTCCATGCCGGGGAAACGCAGCAGCAGGCACTGATGATCGTGCAAGTCCGCCCCGTTTTTCGGCATGCCGTATTTTTCAATATAGCTTGGAGCTGCGCACAGCACGCGTTCAAATTTATGAAGAGATCGAACGCGCATCTCTGAATCTGGCAATTCGCCCAAAACGAACGCTGCGTTCAACCCTTCGTTGGTGATATCAATCTTGCGGTCGGTCAGCCGCAGCCGAACATTCACATCAGGGTATTTTTCTTTGAAGGTTGGGACGAGGGGGGCGATGAGCTTTTTACCAAGCCCCAACGGCGCTGCGATAAACACGGATCCCTTCGGGCTGGCGGTGACATCGGCAATGCTGCCTTCCGCTTCTTCGATTGTGTCCAGAATTTTGGTCGCACCTTTGTAAAACAGTTCCCCATGTTCCGTGGGTTTCAAGCTGCGTGTGGTGCGGTTGAACAGGCGCACGCCGAGGTGTTTTTCCAATTCAGAAATTCTACTGCTTGCGACAGCGGCCGAAATGCGTAAATCACGACCTGCAGCGGACATATTTCCAAGGTCATAAACGCGAATAAAGGTTCGGAGATTGGCAACGTAGGGCATGGCACGGCTTATCATTGCCTTGAAAAATTTGAAAGTGCTTGGAATTTATCGCCGTTATGATTGAATTCCGTTTTTGGCACATTGTGGAGAAATGGCGTATCGCTGCAAATCGACAGCGACGTGGTTTCGGGAGAAT
>CALHHQ010000141.1 GCA_938030645.1 uncultured Rhizobiaceae group bacterium | reverse complement strand
GCGAGCGAGAAGTGTTCGGGCGCTCGATTGGCCAGAACCAAGGGGTTCAATTCCCAATCGCCAAAGCTTACGCAAATATGCGGGCAGCAGAACTCATGACCCATCGGGCTTGCGAATTGTTTGAAGCGGGCGAGGACTGCGGAGCAGAAGCCAACATGGCGAAAATGTTGGCAGCGGATGCATCATGGGAAGCGGCCAACGCATGTATCCAAACTCATGGCGGTTTCGGGTTTGCGGAAGAATATGATATTGAACGGAAGTTTCGCGAAACACGACTTTATCAAGTGGCACCAATCTCGACCAATCTGATTTTGTCCTATTTGGCAGAACATGTTTTGGATATGCCGCGCTCTTACTAACGGTCCGAGCTACAATCACATTGTTGCGCCACAATTCATCTGGTATGCGCTTGTGAGCATTGCTGAATTTTTGGGCTGAAAGAGCAAGAACGCATGACATTATCTCCTTCAATTGCGGTTATTGGTGCCGGCTATGTGGGCCTCATTCAAGCCGTTGGTCTTTCAAAACAAGACCATAACGTTGTGTGTATTGATGTAAGCGAAGAACGCGTGGCCCAACTGCAAAAGGGTGTTCCTCCGATCTATGAAGACGGCCTGGAAGACTTGTTGAGTGAGGTCATTGCTGCGGGACGAATTTCATTTTCTCTCGATATCAAAGAGGCAGAGACTTGTAGCACTTTTTTCGTGGCGGTGGGTACGCCGACTGATGAAAAGACTGGGAATGCCAACCTTAGTTATTTGTATTCTGCGATCGAAGATATCGCGAAGGTCGCCGCAAAGGATGCAATTGTGGTGGTTAAGTCCACCGTTCCAATTGGGACATGCGAACGGCTGCAAATTAGACTTGATGAACTGGTTCCTGAAAAGAAACTGGCGGTTGTTTCCAACCCAGAGTTCTTGCGGGAAGGGCGGGCGATCCGCGATTTCTTTCACCCAGAACGGGTTGTCTTGGGCGGGAACAATGCGGACGCATTGGCAAAAGTTCGCGAGATCTATGGTGTTTTTGAGACCGCTAATGTTCCATTTGTGGTCAGTGACTGGTTTTCATCTGAAACCATCAAATATGCAGCCAATGCATTTCTTGCCATGAAGGTGACGTTCATCAATGAAATTGCGAACCTCACCCAAACAGTGGGTGGAGATATTGAAACTGTTTCCCAAGGCATTGGTTTGGACAGCCGCATTGGTGAACAGTTTTTGCGTGTAGGACCGGGTTACGGCGGGTCGTGTTTCCCAAAAGATACGTTGGCTCTTGCCACTATGGCGCGTCGTCATGGGGTTCAACAGCAAATTCTGGAAGCCGTGATCGCTGTGAACGACAATCGTCGATATATGATTTTGCGACGTGTGGAAGACATTTTGGGCCAAGACTTGCGCGGTTGTAAGGTGGCTGTGTTGGGCATTGCGTTTAAAGCCAACACTGATGACATTCGCGACAGTTCAGCGATCAGCATTATTCATACGTTGTTGGATGAGGGTGTGATTGTACGAGCCTATGACCCGATGGCGAAGTATGAAAATAACGATCACAAATACGCTCAATCAGCCTCGGTTGAGGACGCAATGAAGGACGCTGATCTGACCTTGATTGTAACGGAATGGGATGAATTCAAAACCTTTGATTACAACAAGCAATTGTCTTCGGTTCAGCAAGCCAAAATTTTAGATCTGCGCTTGTCGTTGAAAGCCCGTCAGGACGAGTTGTCTGATTGGGACTTGAATTTCATCGGCATAAATTCAGAGAACTCATAAGACAAAAAAGGGCTGCGGTTTTCGCCGCAGCCCAAATTGTGGTCTGATTTTATGGTTGCTTACGCGATGTCGAAGCGATCCAAATTCATCACTTTTGACCATGCTGCAACGAAGCTTTTGACAAAATGCTCTTGAGCATCATCGCTCGCATAGGCTTCTGCAAAAGCGCGCAATTGAGAGTTTGAACCAAACACGAGATCGGCACGTGTTCCTGTCCAGCCAGCAGCTTTTCCTGGGCCATTTGTGGCCTTAAATTCAGTTTCAGCTGGATCGGCCGCAGCCCAATTCGTGTCTCGGCTCAGCAAGTTGACAAAAAAGTCGTTGGTCAACTGGCCTGGTCTGTTTGTGAACACGCCATGGTTCGAACCGTCTGTGTTCGTGCCAAGTGCACGCATACCACCTACCAGCACCGTCATTTCTGGTGCTGTGAGTGATAACAATTGCGCGCGGTCCACAAGCAATTCTTCAGCAGGTCGGTTTCTACCTGCTTTCATGTAGTTGCGGAAACCATCTGCTGCAGGTTCCAAAGGTTCGAACGATTCTACATCAGTTTGCTCTTGCGAAGCATCTGTTCGGCCTGGTGTGAAGGGCACCTCGATATCGTGGCCAGCATCTTTGGCTGCTTTTTCAACCGCTGCACAACCGCCAAGTACGATCAAATCTGCAAGTGAGATTTTCTTTTCACCTGAGTTGAAACTGCTCTGAATGTCTTCCAGTGCTTTCAACACTTTTTGCAGTTGAGCTGGGTTATTCACTTCCCAGTCTTTTTGTGGTGCCAAACGAATGCGTGCGCCGTTTGCGCCACCGCGCTTGTCGCTTCCACGGAATGAAGAGGCTGATGCCCATGCGGTTGAAACAAGTTCAGACACAGACAAACCGGATGCCAAAACGGTCGCTTTTAAATCTGCGATGT
>CALHHQ010000140.1 GCA_938030645.1 uncultured Rhizobiaceae group bacterium | reverse complement strand
CTGAACTTCATTCGCAAACACGCTCTTGCTTATGCTGCTGAAAATGAATGCCACATGGATGATGCGACATACCGCGTGTTCTCCAATGCCGAAGGCGCTTACGGTGCCAATGTAAATTTCTTGATCGGTTCATCGGCTTGGACAGATGACGAAGAAATCGCCAGCCAATATTCAAACCGCAAATGTTTCGCCATCGACCGCAAAGGCAAGACTGAGCGCCAACCCAAGATTTTTGACGATGTCATGAGCCAAGTCGATATGGCTTATCAAAACCTCGATTCCATCGAATTGGGTGTCACCACGATTGATCACTATTTTGACACGCTCGGCGGCATCGCAAAAACGGTTTCATCTCGCAAAAAGGCCGCTGGTAAATCTGACAACCTAAAAGTCTTCATTTCAGATCAGACACAAGGCGAAGGCAAAGTCCGCACACTTGATGAACAAGTTTCCCTCGAAACACGCACTCGTTCCCTCAACCCAAAATGGTTCGAAGGCATGCTGGAACACGGCTATGAGGGCGTGCGTCAGATTGAATCCCAAGTGGCGAACACAATGGGTTGGTCAGCCACGACAGGCCAGGTCCAACCTTGGGTTTATCAAGAACTTTCAAAGACATTCGTCCTCGACGATGCCATGCGCCAGCGCTTGGCAGATCTAAATCCCGCATCAGCGTCCCGTTTGGTCAATCGCATGATTGAGGCCAGTGAACGTGACTATTGGACGCCTGATGCAGAAACAATAGCTGCGTTGCAAAACGCAAGCGAAGAACTCGAAGATCGCCTTGAAGGCGTGGAAATCGGAGACGTTGCATAATGAACATTCTCGGACCTAACTCTCATTTCAAAGACAAGAGTCGAAAGCTTCCCGATGGTTTGGACGGAGAAGGATCTGTTCAAGTAAAACTCGATCCTGAAATGGATATTGGCAACGCAAAGGTGTTTGCTGTTTACGGCAAAGGCGGCATCGGCAAGTCCACCACGTCTTCCAACCTATCTGCTGCATTCTCAAAACTCGGCAAGCGGGTTTTGCAAATCGGTTGCGATCCGAAGCATGACAGCACATTTACGCTCACGAAGCGTCTTGTCCCAACAGTTATCGATGCCCTGGAAGGAGTGAACTTCCACTCCGAAGAACTCCGCACGGAAGATTTCGTTTATGAAGGCTACAACGGGGTTATGTGCGTTGAAGCTGGTGGCCCACCGGCTGGTACAGGGTGTGGCGGTTATGTGGTGGGTCAAACAGTCAAACTGCTCAAAGAACATCACCTATTGGAAGATTCTGACGTCGTGATCTTCGATGTTCTGGGCGACGTTGTATGCGGTGGCTTTGCCTCCCCACTGCAACACGCAGAAAAAGCATTGATCGTAACAGCCAACGATTTTGACAGTATTTTCGCTATGAACCGCATCGTTGCGGCGATCGGCGCTAAATCTAAAAACTATCAGGTGCGTGTTGGCGGCGTGATTGCCAACCGCTCAAAAGACACAGATGAGATTGACCGCTTCAACAAGACAGTCGGTCTGGATCGTGTTGCCCACTTCCCGGACCTCGATGTTATTCGTCGTTCGCGTTTGAAGAAATCCACATTGTTTGAAATGGAAGAGTCTCCAGAACTCACCGCTGTTCAAAACGAATATCTACAGCTCGCGCAAAACCTTTGGGATGGTCGCGACCCAATGACTCCAACACCGATGAAAGACCGGGAAATCTTTGATTTCCTCGGCTTCGACTAGGAGTTTTCAGCATGGCCAATGTCACATTCGAAACCCGCCGTGGAGAGTTGAAGACCTACTTCGACAAAACCGCAGCTGACAAATGGGTTGCTTTGACATCAAATTCGCCAGTTTCGCGCATTCGCGAAACCGTGCGCGCTGGCCGTGAAGAAATGCGCAACACATTGCTTGATTGGTTGCCTGAAGACCTCACCGGACAACGGTTGTTGGACGCCGGCTGCGGCACGGGCATGTTGTCTGTTGAAGCTGCAAGACGAGGCGCAGACGTTGTTGCCATCGATATTTCACCTGCCTTAATCGAAGAAGCAGAAAGCAGAAAGCCTGAAGACCTTGGAAAAGGCAGTATCACTTATATGGCAGGAGATATGTCCGCCGATGAGTTGGGTTGCTTTGACTATGTGGTGGCGATGGATTCATTCATTCACTATCCACTGCCATCCATCGTTTCGCTGCTTGAAGGCCTCGCTCCGCGCACCAAAAAGAGCATTTTGTTCACATTCGCCCCAAGCACACCAATGTTGCGCGCGATGAAAACCGCTGGGAAGTTCTTTCCAAAAAATGATCGTTCTCCAGCAATCGAACCGGTTGCGGAATCAAAATTGGCGGCAGCAATTGCCAAAAGCCACGTGGATCACTTCGGGTTTCGCACGAAACGAAGCCGTAAAGTTTCAACCGCATTTTACAAATCCAGCGCCATGGAGCTCGTGAACAAGTGAACCACAAACCGCAAGTCTTTGTAGAATTTTGGCAGAAGGTGGGAACCAAGTTCCTGCCATTCGCTGATGCTGCAAGCGAGACCCTGCCCTTGGGTCGTTTGTTGCGGTTGTCTCTATTTCAAGTTGCCGTTGGCATGGCTGCGGTTTTGCTCACCGGCACTCTGAATCGTGTCATGATTTTGGAACTGGGGGTTCCAACCACTTTGGTTGCGATCATGGTGTCGTTGCCATTCTTGTTTGCACCCGCTCGCGCTTTGATTGGTTACAAATCAGACACTCATAAATCTCTTCTTGGCTGGCGGCGCGTTCCTTACATTTGGTTCGGATCACTCACACAATTTGGTGGGCTTGCAATTATGCCGTTCGCCTTGTTGCTGTTGGAGTCACAAACTCTGGGACCTGCGTGGGCTGGCCCAGTGGCTGCAGCACTTGCTTTCCTGATCACAGGCATTGGCATCCACATGGTGCAGACGGCGGGTTTGGCTCTGGCCACGGACCTTGCCCCAGAAGAAACGCGACCGCGCGTTGTCGCTCTGGTTTATGTCATGTTGCTTGTGGGCATGTTCTTCAGCGCACTCATCTTCGCGTATTTCCTTGAAGACTTCTCGCCCAAACGTCTCATTCAAGTGGTGCAAGGTGCAGCCGCCGCAACTATGATTTTCAATGTCATCGCTCTTTGGAAGCAAGAAGCACGACGTCCGTCTTTGACAAACCCAAAGATTGAAAGCCCATCTTTTTCAGAAGCCTGGGCTTCTTTCAGACAAGACAGAAGAAGCTTTCGCATTCTTGTTGCCGTTGGTTTGGGAACAATTGGGTTTTCCATGCAGGATGTTTTGCTGGAACCTTATGGCGGCGAAGTGCTGAATCTGTCAGTGAGCCAAACCACACTTCTCACGGCCCTTTTCGCGGCAGGCACTTTGGTCGGGTTTGGCATTGCAGGACGGTTGCTTGCCAAGGGAGCAGACACTCATCGTGTTGCCGCCGTTGGAACATTGATAGGTGTTGTTGCCTTTAGTTTTGTCATTTTTGCCGCTCCACTAGAATCCGCAACTGCGTTTCGCATTGGCGCCACACTGATTGGCACGGGTGGCGGAATGTTTGCTGTTGGCACCATGATTGCATGCATGGAACTGGCAAAAGCATCTGGCTCTGGCCTTGCACTTGGCGCTTGGGGAGCTGTTCAAGCTTCCGCTGTTGGCGTTGGATTGGCGTCGGGTGGTATCATCCGCGATGTGACCGGCGAATTTGCCAGCACAGGCGCTTTGGGCAAAACCATGATGGACCCTTCCCTTGGATATAGCGTGGTCTATCACCTTGAAATTGGCTTCTTATTTGCAAGCCTCATTGCTATCGGCCCGCTCGTTCGGACGATTGCACCAACTGAACCTCAAAATATTGGAAAGATAGGTCTGGCAGATTTGCCCGGCTGACAACGGAGAAAGACTATGGTTGAAATTGTTGGCAATATCGATGTGGCACAGGTTGTGCTTTACGCATTCTGGATATTCTTTGCGGGCCTGATCTGGTATCTGCAAGCAGAAAGCCGTCGCGAGGGCTATCCTCTCGAAAACGATGTCACGGGTGAGTACACCAAAGATGCGTGGCTTCAGCTTCCAAGCCCTAAGACGTTCAAATTGCCTCACGGTATGGGCGAGCGCACTTATCCAAATCCAGAAAACCGTGACACCCGCCCGATTAAAGCAGTACGGTCTTCGCCAACTTCTGGTTCGCCACTTGTTCCCACAGGCAATCCTATGGTCGATGGTGTTGGTCCAGCTGCTTGGGCAGAACGTCCTGACCACCCTGATTTGACACCTCATGGCACACCCAAAATTCAACCACTCAGTGTTGCAACTGCATTTGAAATTGCAAAACAAGATACCGACCCTCGCGGTCTTCCTGTTATTGGTGCCGATGGGCAACTGGCTGGTGAGATCAGTGATGTTTGGGTCGATCAAACTGAAAACTACATTCGCTTTCTTCAAATCAAATTTGGCCGAAAGTCGCGCCTTATTCCTCTGCACTTCGCCGTGCAACGCGAAAAAGGTGGTATTTTAGGTGGAGGGCCACGTGAATATTACGTGCACAACCTAACCGCTGAACAGTTCAACGACATTCCGAAAACCAAACTGGCCGATCAAATCACCATGTTGGAAGAAGAAAAAATCATGGGCTATTTCGGTGGCGGCGGGTTGTACGCTCTGCCAGGTCGTGCGGAGCCAATTCTGTGACCCATCACGATGATTTCCATAAAGAGCCTATTCCTGGTCTTCCGGCACACTTGCCCGAAGGCGAGGAAATCTTGTGGCAAGGAAAACCAGAACGCGCCGCGGTTGGCCGAAACGCTCTGCACAGTCGTAAAGTTGGCATCTACTTTGCCGCTCTTACAGCATGGAAGTTGGCGGCGGGCATAACAGATGGAAAGTCTCTGTCTGAACTCGCATTCTCCGTCGGTGGAACCATCGTTCTAGGTGCCCTAGCCCTTATCATTTTATACGGCATATCGGCACTTATTGTGCGCACAACCATCTATACGATCACCAACAAACGCGTTGTGATGCGCATCGGCATTGCATTGCCAATCACGTTCCAATTCCCGTTCACGCAAATCACTTCGGCTGATGTGAAACATCTGGACGATACCGTTGGCACTTTGGTGTTCTCGTTAAAAGAGCACACCAAGATTTCGTGGTTGGTGTTGTGGCCTCATGTTCGTCCTTGGAAACTGGGCAAGCCACAACCGGCTTTGCGTGCAATCGCCGATATTGGACATGTGACAGAAATTCTATCGCACCAATTGAGCATCACTCATGCGCAAGCACCTGTGAGCTTGCCAACAAAAGAAAATACGAAACGCCCCGCTGCATCACCTGTTAGCGGGATTAACATAGGCGGAGCGAACACAAGCACGGCCTAAACAATTTTGGGAGAGAGAGACCCGAGATGACCAATGAAGAAAAAATTCCGGACGCCGTCCGAAAAGACAAAATTGAAGGCATTCACAAATTGCCTTTGTATGGCGCCTTAGGCGTCGCCGTCCTCACACTATTTGTGGTCGCTGGATCGCAACTTTCAGGCGTCGGCAAAGTCACACGCTCGATTGGAACTCCGGTACAAGAGCGAGCACTCCTGTTTCGTGATGGTGCCAAAGGTCAAGTTGTTGTTCGCGATGCCAAAAGCAAACAAATTCTGGCAACTTATGGCCGTGGAGAAGGCGCTTTCATCCGCCAGTCCATGCGAGCCATGTCACACAATAGAATTCAGCAAAAACTTGAAAAAGGTCAGCCGTACAAGTTGGTCAAAACGGAAAGTGGTAAATTGTCCATCGTGGATCCCGTCACCGGGAAATTCATCAAGCTGAATGCATTCGGCAAAGTTGCCATGACGGGTTTTCTTGGACTGTTGGGGCAACAAGCCAATACTGCAAATGCAACCACCATTTCAGAGAAGGGAGCCTGACATGTTGAACAGATTACTGGGAGGTGGCGCCACAATTGATATCGATTGCACCGTCACAATCATAAACACATTCGAAAGTTTCGAAGCCCATGTGCGTTTCAATGATGGAACAACAGTGAACCCTGGCGATGAAGTCGTTGTTCACGGGCGCCCCATCGAAGTGCCCTATGGAGAGACCCAACACTTTGACCGCCGCGCAACACTGAAGCGCGCATCAAAATTGGAACGTATGTGGACTCGCGCCACAGGTGATTTCGAATTCATGGAACTGTGCGAGTTCAGTTTTTCTCAAGGCAAACTTGAACCAAACAAATTGGCGAAAGAGTACACGTCATGAACGCTCATACCCCAAGCCCATCACGCGGCAAACCTGTTGATCTCGATGCAGCAAACGAAACGACCAAAGCGGCTCATCAAACCACTTTGCTCAGCCCACGCTTCTACACGACCGATTTTGATGAACTCGATAAAATGGACGTGTCGTCCGTGCGTGAAGAATGGGATGTTTTGATTTCATCCATGCGCAGTGACCCCAACAAGGGGCATTTTAAGCGGACAGAAGAATGGGATGACATCACACTAGATGATGTGCCGGTTGAATTGCGCACAGAATTGGTTGATTTTCTTGTGTCGTCGCTGACAGCCGAGTTTTCTGGCTGCGTTCTGTACAAAGAGATGAAACGTCGCGGCACCAACAAAGACATCAAAGAATTGTTCACCTACATGTCGCGAGACGAAGCCCGCCATGCGGGGTTCATCAATGATGCGTTAAAGGATTTCAACATCGGCGTGAATTTGGGCTTCTTGACCAAAGCTAAGAAATACACCTACTTCAAACCGAAGTTTATTTTCTATGCGACTTATTTGTCGGAAAAAATTGGCTATGCCCGCTATATCGCCATCTTCCGCCACTTCGAAAAACACCCTGAAAAGCGGTTCCATCCAATTTTCAAATGGTTTGAAAAATGGTGCAACGATGAATTCAGCCACGGTGAAGCCTTTTCGCTTTTGATGCGCTCCAATCCAAAACTCTTGGCTGGGCACAACAAGCTGTGGATCAAGTTCTTTCTTTGCGCCGTTTATGCCACCATGTTCGTGCGTGACCATGCGCGGCCAGAGTTTCACAAAGCTGCCGGTTTGGACATCGAAGAATACGATATGCGCGTATTCGAAATCACCAATGAATGCACCAAACAGTGCTTCCCGTTGACGATGGATTTGGAACACCCTGCATTCTTGCCAACATTACGCAGAATGAACCAATTGGCTGTTTCGATTGATGACCTGACCCAGAAAGGTGGCATCCTCAACAAAATCAAGAAAATGGGTCTTCAAGCCGTGGTCGCTGCAAACTTTGTGCGGCTTTACAGCATCCCTGCCAAAACCAATGAACTTCCTGAGTTCAGCAAAATGGTTCCAGCTTGGTAGGACATCAACAACAACAATGACAACATATCTCACGCCAATTTTGTTTGTAATATTGCTCTGGTGGTTTTCCACTGGAGCAGTGTTATGGCTCGCGCGCGGGATGGGAAAACAATTACCTGCCCGGTTGCTGGGCGTAACCGTTTTGACTGCTATTGGTTTTGCGGGCGCAGTCATAGCCTCCAATTCAACACATACGCTAGCGCCCTATTTCGGATTTGCGTCCGCACTGGCGATCTGGTCATGGGTCGAATTTACGTTTCTCACGGGAATGATTACGGGGCCACGCATAGACCCTTGCCCTGAAAACATCACCGAACAAAAGCGCTTCAAACTGGCATTCGCAACCGTGAGCCGTCACGAATTTGCATTAGTGGCGGCTTTGCTGGCTGTTTGGCTGGTGACTTTGGGCGGACACGACCAAACGGCTTTCTGGAGTTTTGCAACACTTTGGCTGATGCGCATCAGCGCCAAACTCACAAT
>CALHHQ010000139.1 GCA_938030645.1 uncultured Rhizobiaceae group bacterium | reverse complement strand
GAACAACAGAGCCAGCGAGCCAGAAATGATCAACAACAATTGCTTGTTCACAACAAGGCCACCAATCGTGGCTGGCTTGAGCAAAAATGCAACAAACCAGTGCGCCCCGATAATGAGGCTCAACATGATCAAGGCAACCGTGATGATGCGATGCGGTTTCCCACCCGTCATCATGGATGCAAAGTCACGCCACATCAGCCGCGCTTCGTGGGCAGCAAACCAAGATGTGGATTGCGAGCGGTTTTTGCGTCGCGTGTAGGCGTTATTCTGATCGACAACGAGACTCATGCTGCAAGGCCCTGCGCATCTGCGCTTCCACCTTCAACAAGTTCCAAGAACACTTCTTCGAGCGTAGAAGATTTGTTTCCCGAACGGCCTTGCAACTCGGCAAATGTGCCCTCCGCAATCAAACGGCCATTGGCGATCACGCCAATGCGCTCCGCCATGCGTTCGGCCACTTCTAAAATATGGGTCGTCATTATAACCGTGGTGCCCTTCTCCACGCGGGAGAGCAAAACATCTTTCACTTGGCGTGCAGAACCAGCGTCCAGACCCGTCAAAGGTTCATCCAAAATAATCAATTGGGGCTCATGAACCAGCGCACCTGCAAGGGCCACTTTCTGGCGCATGCCTTTTGAAAAACCGCCACAGCGTTCGGTCTGATGGGCTTTGAGGCCAAGCCAATCGATCAACTCAATAGAACGCGCTTCAGCAACACTTGGATCGACACCCCATAAGCCGGAGACAAATTCCAAATATTCCATGGGCGTGAGTTTGTCGTAGATCATCGGTTCGTCAGATACCCAAGCCACCTTGCGGCGCGCTTCAATTGGATCGTTCAACACATCACTGCCAAATACGGAAATCTCGCCAGCATCTGGCTGCAGCAATCCAGCAACCATACGCAGTGTGGTTGTTTTGCCAGCACCATTTGGGCCCAACAGAGCGTAAAACTCGCCGCCGAATATTTTGAGATCCATACCGTCCACGGCTGGACGGTCAAATGTCTTGCACAGCCCTTGGACTTCTAACGCCAATTCTTGAGTCATGATGGATCCCCAGTGTTCGTTTTTTTCAAACCATAGACACGTCAACTTTCCAGCAGGTGAAGCGGTTTGGTTAAAAAACCGCGCATAAAGGGCGCCTTTTAAGATTAAGCACTGGTTCAACTATTCACTTTGCGACACAGAATTTCCGTGCTATCGCGAAATCAGTGAATTCATGCTGATGGGAGTTGAGCATGGAAAAGGTTTCTCATTCGGGCGCAAATCCGAACGGTTCTGCACCAAAACAAGCACTTTCGCCGAATGCGACGCGCAGTTTCGTGTTTTTTCTCGTACCAGACTTTTCAATGATTGCCTTCGCGACCGCGATTGAAGCGCTGCGTCTGGCCAATCGCATGCTCACTTACGACAGCTACAAATGGCGTCTTGCATCAATCGACGGTGAGAGCGTACGAGCATCCAATGGCGTAGAAGTATCCGTCAACACATCCCTCGCTGATGAACGCAAAATGCTCTCAGGCAAAGATCGACCTTCCATGGTGTTTGTTTGCTCCGGCGTGAATGTGGAAAAGCACAATGAGAAGTCGGTGCAGGGCTGGATCCGCGAAGAACACAATCGCGGTGTTGCCATTGGCGGTTTGTGCACGGGCGCGCACATCTTGGCGTCTGCAGGTTTGTTGGCCAACCGCCGTTGCGCAATTCATTGGGAAAACCTTCCGGGGTTTTCAGAGGCTTTCCCAAAGGCTGATGTTTATGCAGATTTGTTTGAAGTTGACGGCAATGTTTACACCTGCGCAGGTGGCACTGCCGCATTGGACATGATGTTGTCATTGATCGCCGAAGATCACGACGAAAATCTCATCAATTCCATTTGCGAACAAGCGCTCACGGACCGTGTTCGCGGCCCCCATGACAGACAACGCTTGCCACTACGCGCACGCTTGGGCGTTCAAAATGTACGCATTCTATCAATCATTGAAATGATGGAAGCCAACTTGTCGGAACCACTCACCCTGGTTGAAATCGCCCAATATGCGGGACTGTCTCGCCGTCAGATTGAACGGTTGTTCCGCCAAAACATGGGGCGTTCCCCTGCCCGTTATTATCTGGAAATCAGGCTGGATCGCGCGCGTCATCTGCTTTTACAATCAGCACTGCCCGTGGTGGAAGTCGCCGTTGCATGTGGGTTTGTCTCCGCGTCGCATTTTTCAAAATGTTATCGCGAACTCTATGGACGTTCTCCACAGCAGGAACGCGCAGAGCGGCAAGCAGAAACCTTAGAATAAAATGCCCGACCTAGGCGGCTGACTTATCCGTGTTGCGCTTTGCAAGCTCAGGAATTTCGGCCATAGGCTTTGGCATTTCAATCAAGAAGCCTTGCATTTCATCACAGCCTTCATCCTGAACCATCTTCAACTGCACTTCGCTTTCAATGCCCTCTGCCGCAGTTTTGATGCCAAGATTTCCAGCCAGACCAAGGATCGACCGCACGATTGAAAGGTCTTCCTCTGATTGTTCCGCAGCCTGAATAAAGCTCTTGTCGATTTTCACTTTATCGAATGGAAAGCGAACAAGATAAGACAATGATGAGTAGCCCGTACCAAAATCGTCGAGCGAAATGCTGACACCCAGTTTGCGCAATTCATTGAACAAATTTCGCGTCTTATCAGGATTCTCGATCAAAATTGACTCGGTAACTTCAATTTCTAATCTTTTCGGATCAAGCTCAGATTTTTCCAAGGCATCTGTAACTTGTTTGTAGATGGCCTTGCTCATGATCTGGCGGGCAGAAACGTTTACAGCAACGCGATGCGGATCTTCCCATTCCGCAGCATCCGCACATGCGCGCAGCAGAACCCACGCGCCAATTTCATTGATTAAGCCCGTTTCTTCAGCCAGTGGAATAAACGCATCAGGCTGCATCAATCCGTGTTTGGGATGGTCCCAACGGATCAAGGCTTCATATGTATTGGCCTCTCCAGTCGCGGTGCTGGCCAGCGCTTGATAGTGCAA
>CALHHQ010000138.1 GCA_938030645.1 uncultured Rhizobiaceae group bacterium | reverse complement strand
TTTTCGTGTGGCGTTCTATTTGGTCTGCCAAATAGTGCACATTGACCGCCGTTGTTTGGACATCGGCCAATGCAAGAGAATCCAACGCATGATCCAGCAGAGTCTTTCCAGCAACCTCAACAAGCGGCTTGGGAATTTTGTTGGTGATAGGACGCATACGTGTTCCCAATCCAGCGGCCAACACCATCGCTTGGTCGATCTTCGTCAATTCTTCACCCTCAAATTTAGACCGCTATACACGGTGCAGAACTGTTTTCACCCAATGACGATAACGCGCCAAAGTTGGGTGGGCCAGTGAACGAGCAAGATAATCTTCCATGCGCGGCAAGTGTGCCAAGTAAACATCTTTGCCATCGCGTTTAGACAATCGCACAAATATCCCAAGAACTTTCGTAACCCGCTGCGCAGCCATGATTGCATAAGCAGACCGAAAACCTTTTTCGTCAAATGGCGCACGCAATTCGCAATAGTGATTAAGCAATTGAGTTTCCAAATCTTTGGATATGTCCACCCGTGCATCTTGCGCCAAAGACGCGACATCATATGCAGTTGGGCCAATCAATCCGTCTTGAAAATCAATCAAGCCAATTCGGTCTGTTCCCTCGGCTTCATTCATCCAAATGATATTGGGGGAATGATAATCCCGCAGCACCAACGATTGTTCGCTCTGCTGTGCCAGATCAATTAACTCGCTCCAGATATCTTGAAACTCAGATCGATCAGTTTGATTGGGCGCCTCACCCGTCTTCCATTCAAAATACCAGTCAATAAGAAGTTCAACCTCAATTGACATTGCTTGTTTATCGAATGGAGGGACGTGATGGTTTTTGTCATTTGGAAGCGGGATATCCGTTTGCCAAGTCTTTTCATGCAAAGCGGCAAGGGTTTCTACAGACGCCATATAACGATCTGCAATTGGAACGCGATCTTCATCGATGATTACACCAGCGCCTAAATCTTCGATCAGCAGAATACCTTCATCCAAATCCAACTCATAGATTTTGGGAACCCGGAGGCCTTTCTCTTCCAGCAAAACGGCCATACCTGCAAATGCGCTCATGTCTTCGGCTAAGTTTGCGATCTTACTGTAAGGCTTGCCATCACGAATAGGAGGACCGTCCGGTTGGGCTGGCGCATTCATCAAGATCACATGACTGCCATCCTCGCGATGCACCGTTTCATAGGCGCGGGAAGATGCATCTCCTGTGAGGTGTTGGCGGCGGCTGTTGTTGTCGCCTTGGTCATCTAAATATTTCCGCAGAGCTGAACTGCGAGCCACGCGCGCAACAGCTTTTTCATCACCGGACACTTCAAGCACTCGCCCATCATCTTCACTCCCTTGTGACAAAGCAATTTTCAAGCTGGGGCTGGGAAGTTCCGTGACTGCTTTTTGTGGCCATTCAATCAATGCGACACCGTCACTCAAAATTTCATCTAATCCCAGTTCATCTAACTCCGCACCATCTTCAATTCTATAAAGATCAAGATGGGCAAGCTGACCAAAATGCATGTCTTCATAGATCTGCATGATCGTGAAGGTTGGGCTGGGAACTTCTAAGTGATCATCACCTGCCACAGTGCGAATAACGGCTCTTGCTAGCGTCGTTTTGCCGGCCCCCAAGTCACCCTCCAACCACACACTGTCACCACTGCGCAATGCTAAGGCTAGGGTTTCACCAAACCTCAGGGTGCTGTTTTCATCAGGACAGGAAATTAGGAAAGACGTCACGTACAACTAACTTTATTGAGCTGCTTGAGCAGTTGGTGAAGTTTCTACAGCGGGCTGTTTTGGAAAGCGACAAACAAAACATGCGCCTTCGTCCACATCATCAGAAATAGATATTGTGCCACCATGAAGCTCAATCAATGATTTGGCGATAGACAGTCCCAAGCCCGCACCACCGCGACCAGAACCCTGAGTTTTGGAACTGAACCGCTGGAACACACGAGTGCGATCTTCTTTTGCAATTCCTGGTCCTGAATCATGCACTTTCAAGACGACAGCATCAGCTTCGACGCCACTTTCCAAAACGATCGAACCTTTCTCAGGCGAGAATGCAATCGCATTGTTCAAGAGGTTGAATAGGACTTGCTGCACGCGCGTTTCGTCGCCGATGAATTTCCCCTTGGCTCCAACACTCTTTTCATGACGTAGAATGAGTTTGACGCCACGCTCTTTCATTTGGTCCGTGACGCTGCGGCCAGCAGTGTTCATCACTTCCAGCAGATCGAGTGATTTTAGATCCAACTCCATAATGCCGGCATCAACAGTGGCTAGATCCAAGAGATTGTCGACCAAACTGTGCAGGACATTTGAAGACGTAGCGATGTGTCCAATGTACTCTGCCTGTTTCTCATTCAACTTGCCAAAAGCGTTTTGTTCCAAAACTTCGGCAAACCCTTTGATGTTCGTAAGAGGTGCGCGAAATTCATACGAGACGTGTTCGATGAATTCATTTTTCAAACGTTCCGCCGCCTGCAGCGCTTCGTTGCGTTCCTTCAGCGTATGCTCGAGATTTACGCTTGCAGTCACATCAGCAAAACTCAACATCGTTTGCCCATTGGGCAAAGGAACGAGGGCATAGTCAATTACACCGCCCGTTGTAAGAGCAATGCGACCGTCCATCGACTTTCGTGATTCTGAAACGCCCGTAACGCCCGTAATCAAATCGTCCCAGACTTTGGGAACATCCGTCATCTTCTTACAGAGCTTCGCTATATTCCCGATAGGCGTTTCTGCTGCCACTTGTTCATCATCCAATTCCCACAACTTCTGGAATGACGGGTTGGAAAGTTTCATGCGTCCATCTGAGGAAAACACCGCAATCGATTCAACGAGATGATCAAGGGTTTCCCCCTGAACTTGCGTTAGCGCTATATAACGGCTTTCCATTTCCAGCTGTTCTGTGATGTTTTCAAACACCCAGGTCACGCCACCCTGTTTGTGAGGATTGGCCACAACGCGCAATGTTCTGCCGTCGGGCAAATGCCACCAATGTTCTTGGGGTTGAGTAGCTTCATAGACTTCCAGAAGGCTGTTGCGCCATTTTGCCCAATCGGGCTGCTCTGCAACTTTACCGCCAGAGCGCATCATATCGAACAATGCGCCATTGTCCGGTTGGCTATCTAACTCCTTCTCATCCAACTTCCATAACGAGTTGAATGCTTCATTTCTAAAAATCAGATGTTGTTTCTCATCAAAAATCGCAACGGCTGACGCCAGCTGATCCATCGTCTGTGCATGGCTTTCAAGTGTGCGACGTAAATTTCCTTGAGCCTCTTCTACCTCACTCATGTCGACGGCTAAACCGGCAGACCCGCTGGAATAAGCGACCTCACTTACATCCATTGTTCGACGGTCGCCAGAAACAGTTGCGGGCATCCTCAACCTGATTTGGCTTGGGCCATTTTTGACGTCTGTTTCACCGTGTTGTTTGGCAAGCAGCAAACGTTCAGTGGCATCCAAAAGTTCGATCTCATTTTCCAAAACATCTTCGAGCGTATCCGTTTCAACTGCTTCTACATAACTGTTGTTCGCCCAACTCAAATTTCCGTTTTCATCTTTCAACCAAACCGGAAATGGCACCGCTTCCAAAAGCGATTTCATGGTATCGGTCGTTTGCACCAATTTTGTATGTTGGGTTTCCAGAGCGGCCAATGCAGCTCGATCACCAGACAAGCTGGTGAAACGCACAAATGCATGGCTCCCAGATGCGCGACCCTGCGCTTCTATTATAGACCCGCTTTTGGTTTCTACAGTCAGGTCAAAAGCTTCTGCGCTATCACGGAGACGATCAACCGCCTTTTCAAAACTTTGGGCTGTGGTCGGAACCATCCAGTTTCCAAAAGCAATGAATGCCACATCGTCTTCCGGCGCACCTGTTTGTGCCGGTAAATTGCCACGACATAATGGGGCTTCATCTCTACTCGTCCACACCACAATGCGTTGATCAGGCACATTGAGCAGAGCTTGGGCGCGTTCGTGGCGGGCTTTGAGGTCTGCAATATCTTGCGCTTGTAGACGATTTGTTTCGTCCAGTTTCTTACGTTCACGAATCAACCATGTGGCCGACCACATGGCGAATGCAAAGGCGCCCGTAAATACAATCAGCATGATCCAACTGTTTGCAATCTCGAGTTTTGGAATGGCATCGATAAACTGCTCGGCTGTTGCCGAAGGTTCTTGGGCACTTGCCGACCAACACAAAAGGGCAAGTGTCGTCATAGACGTCAAAACCGATGCGGAAAGCCGCATTGCCATCATATTCTCGACCCGCTCTTTTGGCCCGAACGCAGTACAAGAGGGCTTTTGCAACACTGCAACTCGTATCACACCAAAACACTGTGCAACCGATTCGTGTTAACTTATCCTAGTGGGAGTCTTGGTGCGAGTGCGGAATGCCTTCCCATGCTTTATTTTGCTGCATCAGAATCAAAACGGTCGCACGCCCCAAAAGGAACCGTGCGACCGTGGTATATTCACAATGGTAAACGAGACGTTAATTCGTCTCGCAGCCTATAATGCGTTTAGTAGCGGTAATGTTCAGGTTTGAACGGGCCTTCAGTTTCCACACCAATGTAATCGGCTTGTTCTTTGGACAATTCAGTTAACTTCACGCCAATTTTTGCAAGGTGCAAACGCGCAACTTTTTCATCAAGGTGCTTTGGCAGAATATAAACTTGGTTCTCGTATTCATCCCCTTTTGTCCAAAGTTCGATCTGCGCCAACACTTGGTTGGTGAAAGAAGCGGACATTACAAATGACGGATGACCTGTGGCATTGCCAAGGTTCAACAAACGACCTTGCGAAAGAAGAATCATACGGTTGCCATTTGGCATTTCGTACATATCGACTTGATCTTTGATGTTGGTCATTTTCAAGTTACGCAAATTTGCGACCTGAATTTCATTGTCGAAGTGACCAATATTGCCAACAATCGCCATGTCTTTCATTTCACGCATGTGTTCAATGCGGATAATGTCTTTATTGCCAGTTGTTGTGATAAATATATCAGCGTCAGCCACAGTATCTTCGAGTGTGGTCACTTCAAAACCATCCATAGCCGCTTGAAGCGCACAAATCGGATCAATTTCTGTCACCTTCACACGAGCGCCAGCGCCTTGGAGTGAAGCTGCAGAGCCTTTGCCCACATCGCCATAACCGCACACAACAGCGGTTTTACCAGCCATCATGGTGTCAGTTGCGCGGCGGATGCCGTCGACCAGAGATTCTTTACAACCGTATTTGTTGTCGAACTTTGACTTTGTGACGGAGTCGTTCACGTTGATTGCAGGGAAAGGCAACTGGCCTTGTTTGTGCAATTCGTAGAGACGATGAACGCCGGTCGTGGTTTCTTCAGAAACACCTTGAATTTCGTCGCGTGTTTTCGTGAACCAACCTGGGCTTGCTGCCATACGCTTAGCGATTTGCTTCTTGATGACTTCCTCTTCTTCGGATTCCGGTACTGGAATAATATCTTCGCCTGCTTCAGCGCGCGCACCCAGCAAAACGTACAAAGTGGCATCACCACCATCGTCCAAGATGAGATTTGCACCTTCTGGGAACATGAAAGACTTATCAAGATAATCCCAATGCTCTTCCAGCGTTTGGCCTTTGATTGCAAAGACAGGAACGCCAGCCGCAGCGATTGCAGAAGCCGCGTGATCTTGTGTCGAATAAATGTTGCAGGATGCCCAACGCACATCTGCACCCAAAGCGACAAGCGTTTCAATCAATACCGCTGTTTGGATGGTCATGTGCAATGAGCCAACGATGCGCGCGCCTTTAAGAGGTTTACTCTCGCCAAATTCTTCACGCAATGACATCAAGCCCGGCATTTCAGTTTCAGCAATATCCAGCTCTTTGCGGCCAAAGTCAGCTAGGGCGATGTCTTTAACGACGTAATCGTGTTCAGCCATGGGAGGCGTCCTTCAAATGTGTTTATGTTCGGGATTTGTGTGCATAAGTTTGCAGCGTTGATTGCCTTTACCAGAACGCAACGATCTCTGCAATCACATAAAGATTTGTTTATGTGGGCTGAATTGTCTCGGAACGCAATTGTTTTATACGGCTGGCTGCAGTGGCGTATCCGCCAGACGCACCATCAATAAAGTGCATATGATCATCGCTCATGACAGAAGGTACAATGCAGGTCATCAAAGCTTCATTCTGTTCAACTATTCCATAACGCACCACGTCTTGCTCTTCCGCATCGCGCAAAAGTTTCGTCAACTGCGCTGAGGTTTCTGCATCGCAATCGATTGTCATCATCAAAGCATCTTCAAACTTCCGAAAGTCAGCGTTCACACCTGAAGTTTTTGTATAGTGAGCAGGATCAAATCCGCCCACCTTTAGGCCAGACTTGAAAAAAATCAGCGCGATAAAAGTTTCCAGATACAACATAAACTTTCGACGCCACAGCGGCGTCGTAGAATCACCTGCGCGTGCTTCGAGTTCTAAGCCTTGTGGTGGCCAGACAAACGAAGGGCCACTTGCCACAACTGGGTGGCCACCACGATCGAGTTTACTGGTAAGGTTCACCACTTCATCCAAGAGTTTTTCAACCTGATCCTGCGCCGCATTCACTCGAGGGGCCACAACGACTGAAAGTATCGAACCATTGTTGGATTTCATCGGTGTCCAGCGGCAAGAAAGGCCTGTCAAATCAGGCATGCCACCCTCAACAGATTCAGGCACATGATAGCGACCAGCTTTCATTTCACGTTCGGCCCAGCTGACACCACCACCAGCAAACATGGCATAGTCTATAGAGTTCGAGGCTTGATGACGTGCCACCTTTATATCGAATCCAGCCTTGCGAATATCTGCAACAGAAACAACGGCCACGCGAAGAGCTAGATCAAACTCTCGCCATGCCCAACGGCGAACTTCATCTAAAGCTTTTTCAGCACTATTCCGCGCAGAAGGTGACATGGCAAACGCCGCACCATCGCCCGCAAAAAGAAATGGAAAACGTCTATTTGGATGGGCGTTGATTTGAGCTGAAATCACCGCAGCGCCAACAGTGTTCACTGTTTTATATTTGCCCTCTTCGATCAACCAAGTGGAGTCTTCGATATCAGACAAACCCACAAACCAATCATCAGGCAATGGTGCATAACTGTCTGTTGCCACGATTTGTCTGAAGTCTGATTGAACCGGAACAGACTCGTAAAATTCGCTCGAAATTGAAGCCTGCATGGTGTCACTTCCCAGAAATCTGACCGCGCAGCAAAACGCTTGCGTTAAACAGTTACGCCCAACTCACCCAAAAAGTTCCTATTTAATCGGCCTAGTCGCTTGGCCTCGATTTAGGCTGCGTCTTTTTTTCCACCGAACATCGACTTGAGATTGTCCCAAAGCTCAATCTTGGCACCTTGCCGCTTCATGATTGTACCTTGTTGGAGAATAGACAGGAAGTTGTTCCAAGCCCAATAAATCACGAGACCTGCTGGGAAAGTCGCCAACATGAATGTGAACACAACCGGCATCCATTTGAAGATCAGCTGTTGGGTCGGATCTGGCGGAGTTGGGTTCATTTGCATTTGAATGAACATGGTGATGCCCATGAGAAGTGGCCAGACACCAATCAACAAGAACAACGGTACATCGTATGGCAACAAACCGAACAGATTGAATATAGATGTAGGGTCTGGAGCAGACAGATCTTGGATCCATCCGAAGAATGGCGCATGACGCATTTCGATGGTGACGTAGATAACTTTATAGAGCGCAAAGAAAACAGGGATCTGCAAAAGCATCGGCCAACAGCCCGCAATCGGGTTGATTTTCTCTTTTTTATACAGCTCCATCATTGCTTTTTGCTGGCCCTGACGATCATCGCCAAAACGTTCTTTGATGGCCGTCATTTCGGGCTGCACTTTTTTCATGTTGGCCATGGACTTGTAAGACTTATTGGCCAACGGGAAGAAAAGAGCCTTCAACATCACTGTGACAATCAAAATTGCCACACCAAAGTTTCCAACGAGATTAAAAACCCAGCTCATAACGATAAACAGCGGCTTGGTGATCCAATAGAACCAACCCCAATCGATCATTTTGTCAAACAATGGAATGTTTAAATCCGTTGCATAACTGTCGATGATGTCGACCTTTTTTGCACCTGCAAACAGGCGGTTCGTTATGCTGGCTTCACCGCCAGGGGGAACAGCAATCGTGTTGCCGACGTAATCGGTTTGGTAGAATTTACGATTCTGACCGAGATAATTGTAAGACGCTGTAAATGCATTTCCCGGAATAAGAGCAGTCGCCCAATACTTGTCCGTAATGCCTAACCAACCCTTGTCAGCTGGCTCTTTTGCCAGACGCCCTCCAGTTTCATCTTCAATGTCACCATAATCAACTTCATCAAGACCCTGATCACCAACTGCACCAATCAAACCTTCATGGAGAACAAAAATACCTTCTGTTTTCGGCGTTCCATAGCGCGCGATGCGACCATACGGTTTTACTGAAACTTCAGCACCTGATGCGTTGGCCACGGTGTCCGTGATCGTGAACATATAGTCTTGGTCGATCTCAATCTTGCGACGGAACGTCAGACCCTTTTCATTCACAAACTGCAAAACGACTGGAGAGGCGGGCGTCAATTCGCTGCCTTCCACTTGCGACCAAATTGTTGACGGGCCCGGAAGGTCGCCCAGATTTGCATCCGGCGACCAACCGAATTCAGCAAAATAGGCATTTTCGTCTTGAACAGGTTTAAGAAGTTGAATTTTGGGGCTGTCTTCAGCGATTTCTTCGCGATATTGGGTAAGGCGCAAATCATCAATACGTGCGCCGCGGAGGTTGATTGTTCCTTCCAAATGATCAGATTTCAAAGCAACTCGTGGTGCTTCTTTTTCTTGTTTAGCTGTAGAACCTGGAACAGCAGCGCTGTTGTTGCTTGCAGTTTCGCCCGCTTTTGGAATGCCTGAATTTTCTCCGCTTGTGGCGGCACCGGGTGTTGCTGGCGCCGACTGCTCTGCAATGGCGCGCTCGCGTTCAATGCGTGGATTGATAAAAAATATCTGCCACAAAAACACAACGCCCAATGACAGAGCCGCAGCAAGAAGAAAATTACGTTGATTGTCCATGAAGGAAGACCTGGTTCTCAGTAACTGGGCAAAACGCCAAAGCGTTGCCAAACATTATACATCAGCGGGGCGTTTCTGCCCTTTCGCTGCACGATTTGCAACATTTGCATTGCCTTTAGAGGCACGGATTTTCTCCAGAGCCTTGGCAAGACCGCGCGACACAGACGATGTGAGGGTTTCAAACGGCTCATCAAGTGCCTCAACACGAGCAATCAGCACCGCGTCGCAACCCGCAATGTCTGCGGGAACATCTGCGTTTTTAACAGCTTCGCGCAAACGACGCTTTATACGCGAACGCACAACAGAATTGCCGATTTTCTTGGTGACGGTATAACCAATACGGAATTGAGGCTCTTTGTCCTCGCGTTCCACAAGCTGCAAAACAAAAGCGCGCTCGTGAGAACGCGCTCCATTTCGGGCGTTTAAGAAATCTGCCCGCTTTTTCAATCGAGACATCAAAACCTGTGGCATAGCATCAGATTTTCTGTTTGTTCGATATAAACATGCGCACAAAAGCGCATGAGTTTATGCGGATAGTTTTTTGCGGCCGTGCGTACGACGCTTCGCAATCACGCGGCGACCACCTGGTGTGGACATGCGCGAACGAAAACCGTGACGGCGTTTGCGAACCAGTTTACTGGGCTGATATGTGCGTTTCATCTGCTCGATCCGGTTAAAACACCGGTCCTCTTTCGGTCATCATATATCGAAGCTTTGGTAAGACGCGTTCGAAATATGCAATTGTTTTGGCTGTGTTTCGCCGACGCCCCCTCCTTTCAACGAAATTTATGAAAGGCGAGTAAACAAACGACAAGCGAAATCAGACTCCGGCACGAACCGAAGCGTTGGCGGCTGTATAAGCTTGCTCCAAATATGAGTCAACGCCAACAACACCCTCTTTTGGACTTCAATTTAATGCGAAAACGTCGTGAACACGTATAAATGTGTTCAGCTTGCTCTATATGTCAGTTCTGTGTTGAAACAATTTGACCGCACCGGCGGAAAAACCAATTTTAGGCTGATGTTATGAGCGACGTTTTGAAACCCGATATTTGTGTCATAGGCGGCGGCTCTGGCGGCCTAGTGGTGGCGTCCGCTGCAGCAGCATTCGGTGTTTCCGTTGTGTTGATTGAAAAACACAAAATGGGTGGCGACTGTTTGAATTACGGTTGCGTTCCGTCAAAAGCCATCATTGCCGCAGGCAAACACGCACAATCCATGCGTGAAGCACCTGCCTTCGGTGTCAGCACTGGCAAAGATGATTCAGAACCGCGCGTAAATTTCAAACAGGTCAACGACCATGTGCAAGGAGTGATTGCAGGCATTGCACCTATGGACAGTGTTGAGCGCTTTGAATCCCTCGGTGTTGATGTGATTGAGGCCGAAGCGCGTTTTACGGACAAGAAAACGGTTGTCGCTGGTGACAAAACAATCAAAGCCCGCCGCTTTGTGATCGCCACAGGTTCAGCAGCATTTGTTCCGCCAATCCCTGGCATCGACAAAATCGACTACCTCACCAACGAAACCTTGTTCGACCAAACCAAGAATCCTGGCAAGATGATTGTCATTGGTGGAGGGCCAATCGGCATGGAGATGGCGCAAGCCCATCACCGCCTGGGGGCAAAGGTTACCGTAATTGAGGGCGACAAAGCGCTCGGCAAAGATGATCCAGAACTGACTGCAATCGTGTTGGATAAAATTCGCGATGAAGGTGTTGTGATCCGCGAAAAAACCAAAGTGACCAGCATTGATAAAACGCTGAAAGGCACAGCTTTGGTGAATGTGGAAACGGAAACAGGCTCAGAAGTTCTGGAAGCCGATACGGTGCTTGTTGCCACGGGACGAGCTGCAACGGTCGATGGGCTTGATCTTGAAAAAGCTGGCGTGGAATACACCCGCCGCGGAATTAAAGTAAGCAATAAGATGCGCACGACAAACAGTCGCATTTATGCCATTGGCGATGTGGCTGGCGGGCTGCAATTCACACATGTGGCTGGCTATCATGCTGGTCTACTCATCCGCTCAATGTTGTTTCGCCTTCCCGCGAAAGAAAACCGTCACATCATTCCTTGGTGCACTTATACTGATCCTGAAATCGCTCATGTGGGCCACACAGAGGAAACCGCGAGAGCTAAATTTAAAGACATCACCATTTTACGCTGGCCTTATGCGGAGAATGATCGAGCACAAGCAGAAAACAAAACAACCGGTCTGATTAAAATTATTGCTCGCAAAAACGGCTCCATTGAAGGTGTGTCTATCGCAGGCGCAATGGCTGGCGAAATGATGAATATGTGGGCATTGGCAATAAGCCAAAAAATGAAAGTGAAGGATATTGCTGGGTACATTCCGCCTTATCCAACCATGAGCGAGATAGGCAAACGTGCGGCGACCTCATTCTACGCACCGACCACTAAGAAACCTTTTGTGCGTGGCGTGGTGAACTTTCTGCGCAGTTTCGGTTAGTATCGCATTTGAACTGATTGCCGGATGTTACGCGCTTGAAACCAGATGACCACCCAAAGCCCGACTTGAAACTGGAAGCAAATCTGTTTCCAGCGGTGGAACACGTTCCCCGGAAACGCCGCTTTTGGCCTACTGGGTTGTCTGGCAAACTTTTGGTGCTCACCACGCTTTTCATCATGCTGGCTGAGATCTTGGTGTTTGTACCATCTATCGCAAACTATCGTCTTGCGTGGCTTTCACGGCACTTCACAACTGGTGAAGCGGCTAGCCTAACACTGGAAGAATTGAAGTCAGACGCTATTCCCGAAGATATTCGCACTCAATTGTTGTCATTGACTGAAACAGAAATGATCGTTGTGCGCCGCGATGGCGCGAGCAAAATTCTAGCCACTAATCAAATGCCCGGCACCATCGCACGCCATATTGAACTTATGCAGCCGGGCCGACTGGAAGCCGCAAGCACAATTGTAGATGCGTTCGATACTTTGCTTTTCGGTGGAGACAGAACCATTCGCGTTTACGGCCCTATGGAAGAACGATCCGGCACGCTCGAATTGGTAATGAAAGACCGACCTTTGCGAGAAGCGATGCTGAGTTACGCATACAATGTTTTGCTGATTTCTTTGTTGATTTCCATCGCCACTGCGCTTTTGGTGTTTATCACATTGCGATGGTTTCTCATTCGCCCGATGCAACGTATGACGGAATCTATGCTCGCTTATTCCAGAGATCCAGAAGATCAGAGCCTCGTCATTCAACCGTCTGGTCGACGTGATGAAATTGGGATTGCTGAAGAACAATTGAACGGGATGCAAAAGCAACTCAGCGGCACGTTCAAACAACAACGCCATCTTGCGGACCTTGGTTTAGCTGTTTCCAAAATCAATCACGATCTGCGCAACATTTTGGCGTCAGCATCATTATTTTCTGACAGATTGGCCGACACATCAGACCCAACTGTACAACGCCTTGCGCCGCGTCTTATTCGAACGATTGATCGCGCTGTTGATTATACAAGATCAGTTCTCGATTACGGGAAATCTGGTGAGGCTGTGCCGACTTACAATGTGGTGCGTTTGCACCAGCTTTGCCAAGACGTTGCAGAAACTCTTTCGCTGGACACGGACAGCGATGTGGATTGGGTCAATCGCGTTCCGGAAGACTTGGAAATTCAGGTCGATGCAGAACAAATCTTCCGCGTGATCGTCAATTTATCGCGCAATGCATTGCAAGCCATGGATGGTCTTGATGGGGAAACCCAGATCAAGCGCTTAAGCATTGGTGCTGGCATCGAAAATGGGCAAACCGTCATTCGACTGCGCGATACGGGGCCCGGATTTCCAGCAAGCATGCATGCCAAACTCTTCACAGCGTTCAACACTTCTGGTCGCCAAGGTGGCACTGGTTTGGGCTTGGCGATTGCCGCAGAACTTATCCGCGCGCACAACGGAACAATAAGACTGATTGAGCAAGACGGACCGGGTGCTGAGTTTGAAATCACACTCCCGATCCGCAGTTAAGAGCTCTAGCTGAATACGTCAGCTAAATCAGACATGCCCACGCCCTCTTTGATTTCTTTCAATCGCGCGTACAGCATAACAACAATGCAAGCGTAAATTGCGTAACTGACCGACGAAACGGCTCCCTGAAAAAGCATGTAAAGCAAGCCAGCCGTACCAGTGAAAGCGGCGGTAAACCCGAAACCCAACAGTCCACCTAGAAGAGCTTGAATGATCATAAGAACTACAAACAAGATCACCACCAAGCCAAGAATTGGCCAACGATATCCTTTGGTGAGTTCGCGACTGCGTGCAAGTGCGCCAAAGCCTGCGTTCTCAACAACGACCGATGGAATAACAACCACCCACATCAGATACAGGATGACGCCAGGAACGATCAACAACGCCATGCCAATCGACATTGCTATGGTAGTGATCAACGAAATTACAAATAGTATGAAGAAATTTTTGAGACCAACAGAAACGTAAGTTCCAAGTCGCATCGGTCGCCCGAGGTGCGTATCATATGCAGCCAGTGTAATAACTGCCGTTATGAGGGTTGAAACAACAATTGAGGCTAAAATGATCACTCCATAAGAAATGAGATTACTTGTTGTGGTAAACATAGCTTCAGGATTGGAAAACATGATATCGCCAAACAAGGCGAAATTGAACAGGTTCAATCCAACCCCCAAAACCATTGCGATACCCAAAATCAATGGAAGTCGTTTTACAAAAATTGATAATCCTTGGCTCAAAACACTTAGAATACCTAGTGATGGCTTTGTAATATCTACATCCGTCATGACGTTTCCTCTCCCGTTTTTTCTTCCTTAAAATATTTGTCTTCGCGAGCGTCGCCCAAAAGTTTTCGTCTTTCAAGATGCTCTCGTTGAGCGCTGTAAAATGCCTCTAAAAACAATCGATGGTCTTTTGTTTCTATTTGTTCTTCGTAGTCAATTTTCTGAACAATGCGCTCAACGATTTCTTTCAAATATTGCTGCTGTTTTGCCCATGTTCCAGACGTCGATTTGGCAGAAGACCGAAGCACTTTTTCCAGCACTTGAAGTTCAAATCGGCCATACTCATCCAACTGCCCACTGCTGAACACAAATCGTGCATCGGTGGTCACTCCAGGTTTCATGGCAATTGTGCTGACAAGATCATTCAATAAAACTGGTTTTGGATCCATGATTACAGCTGTATTAGCAATGATATCGCCAATGCGTTTGTTGTGCTTGTTGCGCCAAGGGACAATGAGCAAAACCAACAACCATAACCATGCAGTAGCCGAAAATGACCAGTGTTGGCTTGGTCCTGCCAGCGCATATGTGAGCGGCAAAAAGAACTCGATCTCCTTCATAATGTTGCGCACCACAATCTGATGAGCTGACAAGCTGCGTCCATCCACAGACACCACGCGCAGGCCCAACCAGCGCTTGGCTAGAGTGCGACCATTCCAAACCAATTCTGAAATAATGTAATAAGGAATGCGAATTAGGAAAAAGGTGAGCGCAGCGACGACTGAGATCAAATTCCAGCTTGTTGAAAATGACATGGCAAAAAGTGCGACGAAAATTGCTGCGCCGATAAAGGTCACCAAGGTGTCCACAACCTGAGCGCCCAATCGTTGACCCAATGGTGCCAATCGAATGTTCAATGGCACACCTTCTGGTGGAATAATCTGCAGTCGTTTTTCCAAACCATCAGACAGTTTGCGCGCGCGTCCAATTGCTTTACGTCGCGCCGTTTCACTGTCCTTTTTACGAAACGGCCACATCAGATTTTCACCTGTCGTTTGCGTCCGCATAGGACAAACCATGCCAGCCACATGCCGCCGATGCTCCACCCAATGATGATACGGCTCCACAGATCCGTTATCAATTGTCGCCCAAACCCTTCAAGAAGACCCGCTGCCAAAAGCATCAATGCAGCAACCAGTGCCAGTTTTGTGGCGTCGCGGCCTGCATGACGCAATGCTGCGCCTCTGGTGCGCTGACCGGGGAACAAAACAGCTGCACCCAATCGAAAACCGCCAGCTGCAGCGATAATCAGTGCGGCCAATTCTGTGACACCGTGAATGGACAACCACCCGAACAAATCGAACGCAAGGCCTTTAGCGTCGTGAATGGCAAAGAACGTTCCCAAAACGGTGCCGTTGTAAAACGTCAACAGGCCTGACGGCAGGCAAGCCATAACCCCCAATGTAAACGACATGATAGAAACTTGCGTGTTGTGGGTGAATAATTGCGTTGAAAAAGCTGCCAGTCTTTCAACGCTGCCAGCGTTGTCTCCGTAAAGCGCATTGCGCAAGAATTCTTCAGATGCTTCTGGCCCTCGTCCACCGGACAACCCGCCAGGAACAAATGCATAGTACCAAGTGGGGTCTGACAGCGTCAGAAAATAAGCCGCAAATGCGCCTCCAAAAAGCAAAAATGTAGCCACTAGAATATGAAGCCAAGACCGACGAATCGCTTGTGGGGCTCCGGTTTTAAAAAACCTTCCAACCAATCCCACCAGCGTTGTGCGCGGTGCATAGACAGCAAGATAAGCGCGGGTGGTGAGGCTTTCTAGATAGTGAAGCAAAGCCTGATCGAGTGAAATTTCTCGTGCCAATGAAAGTGAATTGACCGACTGACGATAGAGCGCTGTCAGCTCCAGACTTTCGTCAAACGAAAGGCCAGACAAGCCCCTCTTTTCCACATGAGCTACAAGGTCGGCCAACCGTTTCCATTCACCTTCGCGATCTTTACGAAACCGAGCTGAACGCATGAGTTCGATTTCCGGGCGGTCATCAGCCAAAGTTGTCACCATTAGATCAACTCCTTCGCTTTGATGGCCAGATAGGTGTTTAGAAGGCTTGGTGTCATTTCACCGGGCGTTGTCTCAATCACATCAATGCCCATGGATGACATTTTTTCAAACACCAATCGGCGCTCGGTTAAAAGATTCGATGCCGATACTGAACGTGCAACGCCTTCCATTGTCTCCACTTTCTTGCTGACAAGATTTTGCAAAAGCGGATCGTTGAGCGATACGAATACGAGGACGTGGTGACGGTTGAGAACGGCTAGATGCTCCAAGAGCAATTCGGCCGAAAGCGGATCTACAAAATCTGAAAAAACCACAATCAAACTGCGCCGGTTCAATCTTTCATGCAGTGTTGCCAGTGCCAACGTATGGTTGGTTTCTATCGTTTCATATTGCAGCTCGGCCATTTGGCTGCGCAGTCGTGCGAAAGCCGTGCGACCCGGTTGGGGTGGCGTGTATTGTCTTGGTCGCGCATCAAAGGCAAACAACCCAACTTGATCACCTCCTTGAACTCCTGCCCACGCCAACGCCAATGCTGCATTTATTTTATGATCTATGCGGGCAAGACCATTGATTTCCTCCCGCATCAAGTGGCCATTGTCCATGGCCAGAATTATTTGATGGTTGCGCTCCGCCCGCATTTCTTTGGCGACCAGTCGGTTTTGGCGGGCAGAATGTTTCCAATCAATCGAACGCGGATCCATGCCTTGAACGTAGTCATTCAACTGATGAAATTCAGAACCCTCACCACGTTGGGAAGTTTGCTTCTCACCAAAAATTGCGGTTCGCATGTCGAAGTCAATTTGGCCAGAAGTGACAGGTCGTATATTCGGTACCACCGCTGCTGATAGATCCACTTTTCGCACAGGCACGAACTCAATGAGACTCAGCCTGCTTTTCCAATACAGCCAGAGTCTATCAATCACCCATCTACCGCGACGCTTGGCCAAAACGGGAAGTTTGACACTGCCTTTGCCAAAGCTGAATTCACCACGTGTTTCAAATCCATCAACAAGAGCCAAACGTCCTTTGATTTCTGACTTAGGCAATGGTTGATTTTTACGTTTGGATTTCAGTTCAAGGTTGATATCCAGATTTTCTCCCACAAAAACTTCCCGCAAATGGGAAATGTTCACGTCAATGGAACGTGGCCCTATGCTGATCATCCAATCAACGACAGCTGTCACCGTCACCGCCGCCAATGGCAGCAGTGCCCAGTCCACTGGAATAACCGGCACGATAACGGCCACAAGCGACAGCGCAAGTGAGCCAAACAGCAGCCAGAGTAAAAGTCGGGAAGGACGCATTCAGATTGTTCCTAGCGCGGAGCTTCCACTTGATTGAGCAACTGATCCAACACATCGTCTGGCGTGGACCCTTCAATCTCTGCCGATGGACTCAGCACAATGCGATGACGCATGGATGCTCTAAACAAGCCTTTCACATCATCAGGAATTGCATAATCACGCCCTTGCAATGCGGCTGTTGCCCGAACCGCGCCACACAATGCGTCTGCTGCACGGGTTGAAGCACCATGGGTGATCGAATTGTCCTGACGGGTCGCGCGTACCAAATCCAAAACGTAGGTGAGAATTTTTTCATCAAGGCGAATGCCGTCCACCAGTGCTTGCCCTTCTTTTATCTTTGCCTTGGAGGCAACGGCCTTAAGTCCAGCCTTTCTTGCTTCATGCTCCAAAGGTTGATTTGCATGGCGCCGCAAAATTTCAAGTTCGGCGTCACGATCAGGAAAATCCAAAACGAGTTTAAACAGGAAACGGTCCAATTGCGCTTCCGGCAATGGATATGTGCCTTGGTGCTCAATCGGGTTTTGCGTTGCAATCACGAAAAATGGATCACCCACGCTGTGATTTGTCCCATCGATTGTGACAGTGCGCTCATTCATCACCTGCAACAATGCAGCTTGTGTTTTTGGAGGCGCACGGTTGATCTCATCTGTCAGCAGAATATCCGTGAATATGGGACCTTTAATGAGATTGAACTTCGACGTATTGAAATCAAAAATATTTGCACCAATTACATCTCCCGGCATCAGATCGGGCGTGAACTGAATGCGTTTGAAATCCAGCTTGAACGTGGTTGCCATGCTTTGGGCCAACAATGTTTTTGCTGTGCCGGGCGGTCCTTCCAGAAGGCAATGACCCCGTGCAAAGAGTGAAATCAAAAGCTGATTGATCACCGCATCCTGACCGTGAACAGCTTTACCGACTTCGCTTCTGATATTAGCTGCGAGTGTTTGAAGATCTTCCAAATTCATGGCGCACCTCGTCTATGAGTTTTTCGAATTTGTTGAGATTTTTGAACAATGCACTGCTGGCACCAGATGGCCCAACTTGGTGATCATCCAAAGCGGAGAGTGTCTTCTGCATCTTGTCGCCAAGAGCTGTGTTCTTTCGTCTAATGGAAGCCAGTAGTTGAGCTTCACCTTCTGGGCCCCGTTTGCGACTTGCACCCAAAATATCTGCTCCCAACCCATCTAGGCGTTGGCGAATGTGTTGTCGTGCCAAAGGTAAATCTGTTCCTGGCGTCGCCCGCAATATTGTCACATTGGCATCAATGACTGTTGCTTTATTGGGCAAACGGCTTGCCACATCGCTGTCCATTTCCGGCGCACCGTAACGACGTTGAGCATGCCACAAGGTGAATAAAACGAGACTGGCGAGTGCTATCCAAAAATAAGAAAAAGGATATTCAAAGAAACGAAACAGATCAGAAAACGATCTACCACGATTGTCCCGATTGGCTCGGGAATTACGGGCACGTGGGTCACGCTGGGTCGCATCTACAATAACCTTGCCTTCACGGGCCAGAAATGTCGTTAAGTCGTACACAAAACCTGCATTGTCCCCATGCCAAGCGCCATGATTGTTCAATAAATCTGGATCGGTCAGCAGCCAGAATTTCGATCTGTTTGATACCCATTCACATTGGGCAAGTAGAGTTTCGCCACCAAATTCTATTTCTGATGTGCATGAGTTAAATGAACGACCACCACCACTTATTGTTTGGGGTGCATAGAGGGTCAGGTCTCGATTGAGGTTGAGATCATCTGGAATATTTTTGCCAGTGATCACCGGTTGCGCAGTTACAAAACTGTCTTCGCCATGCCGCACTTCAGGTGCTCCGATTTTTTCACTGCCAACAAATGGCAAACTATGGTCGGAAGGAGAAATTAGAAACTCTGGATGAAACCGTTCTTGTCTTTGCGCACCAAAGCGCCATTTTGGCAAAACCACCAATGTTGGAACATTGCGTATTTTACGCGAAAACTGACCTCGCGAAAGTTCACGCATGGACGTAGATAAGTCGCTGGTGGAGTTTTGGTCTTTGATTGAAAACAGAAAGATGTTTGGATCATAAAGTGGTAAAATTCGCAGTTGAATTTCTTCTTTCTTTGTCCATCGAGTTCCTTCAAAGAACTGAAATTTTTGTTTTGATTTGTCAGCTGGGTTCGCCTCGCTAAAACGATCATTCGCGTAATGAACGAAACCGCGAGTTCCGATCACCGAGCGGTCAAGCGCGGACGGCTGGCCTGCGTAATACCAGATGAGCAGTGCTACTCCGAGCACTCCAAGCAGAATGAAAATGCTTTGAATAGGATTTGCTTGGCTTTTGCCTGATTGAATTTGGGATGCCGTCGTGTCGGTCATGCAAACCTCCCAAAGCCAGACTTGGCAAATAGGGGTTTTGATGCCTCCAACAGATTGAGATATTTCTGTTGATCGAGTTCACGCCCACCGAACAACACGGGTTCAGCGTGAGCAACAATATTGGAAAGTTCGTTTCGATTTTGCCAAGCTTCGGGCACACGGTAGAATATATCCCGTGTTGTTAGGCTTCGGCGCAATGGGATATTGTTCTCGCCTGCCGCCTTCTTCAATCCATGCAACAAAAGCAACCGTAACCCTTGTTTGGGGTCTTCAATGGATTTCAATTTTTCAAACGATAGGCCATCAAGCGAAATCTCTTCGCGTGTATCTGCGCCCACCACTTCTTTCAAAACTGCATCGGCAAAACGATCTTCCTTCGCCTCTTGTCTAAACAAACCACCACCAGTTCGATTAAACCACCACGCCACCAATGCGCCTGCGATGAGAGCACCAAGAACAACGAAAGCAATCCATTGAGCCGTTTTAACATCCAGATTGCGCAGTGAATTTCCGTTGTCTGTGTTGCTGTCTTCAACCTTCTTTTCTGGGTCCGCTTTTTTGGAAAGATATTGACCCTTGGTGCGTTGCCAACGTCGTTCCGCACTGGCCTTGAATTTTTCACCTTCAACACTCTTGGGTGGCGTTATGGTTTTTCCAGTGTTTTCAATTTCAGCGGGCGGTACGATCTGTTGAGCGACAGCAGAACTCGCCCAAATAAAAGCCAACAAGATTGCGGCGACAACTCTCATTGAAATCCAACCAAATCTACAACACCGCCGGGGCAGCCTTTTTTCGTCTTCGGGGAAGCAGCAATAAGCTCTGACATGTTTGTTTGAGCAGACCCGTTCAGACCAATTGTCAATTCGGTTATTAGGGTCCGGTTGCCGTCACGTTTGCAAGCAATACGAACCCGATCTCCCGCACCTTTGCCAAATGATTGTTCAAACGCATTGCGGATTTGAGGCCCACTTAAGCGCTTTCCAATAGATTTTGAAAACAATCTTTGAACTTGTGATGCATTGACCTCTTCCAAGAGTTTTATGGAATCAACATAGTAAGTTTCAGGGGAGTTCGAATAGCATGTGCCGTGTTTGACCCATTCGTGACGATGCAAATAAGACCGTGTTCCGGGCATCAATTCCCAGAGTTTCTTTTTCAATCCATCCGATAGCCCGAGACCTGCCAATTGCTTCCATCGGCGCTTCTTGTCCGCATTTCTTTCACTGTCCGAAACGCCGCAATATATATTGCTGCCGGGTTGAGGCCATAAACCATGCAATGCAAAATTTGTGTTGTCGTAACGATCAGGTTCTACGCGCTTGCATTCTGGTCTTCGTTGAGCGCGTTCACAAAATGCAGGTTGCCAGGAAATCGCTAGAACCATTGGCCCATTGTATGAAGTTTGATTGCTTTCACTTTGGCATGCTGAAACGAGCCCAGCCGCTAACGCGACCAATCCCCATTTCATTCCAGCCCTCAGTTTCAGCAATCTGATATCTTTGTCCTTATTGGCAGAAAGCCGCACTCTTCTTTTTGAGGTGGGCAATTCTATCGCAACATCTTACTTTAGCGTTATGGCAATAGGAACCATCAGCACTGAAACGCAAAATACTGGCGAACAGCCCGTAAGTGCTTTGCTGCCAACAGTTTTTGAAGATTGGTTTGAAAATCGCAACTGGGCTCCAAGGCCACACCAACTGGAACTTCTCGCGCGTTCGCAACGAGGTGATTCGACACTTCTTATTGCACCTACTGGCGCCGGTAAGACCTTAGCCGGGTTTTTACCGTCGCTTTGCGACTTGATCACGCGCCCCAAACGCAAACCAGGTGCTGCAAAATCTGAAGCCGCTCGAGGCGATGGAATTCACACCCTTTACATATCACCACTGAAAGCACTTGCGGTGGACATCAAACGGAACTTGGAAACTCCGATTGATGAAATGAATCTGCCAATCACTGTGGAAACGCGAACGGGGGATACACCATCCCATCGTCGTCAAAGGCAAAAACTGAAACCACCTGATATTTTGCTGACCACACCGGAGCAATTGGCTCTCTTGATTGCGCACAAAGACGCTGGGCATTTCTTCCAAGACTTACGCTACGTGGTGTTTGATGAGTTGCATTCTCTCGT
>CALHHQ010000137.1 GCA_938030645.1 uncultured Rhizobiaceae group bacterium | reverse complement strand
GCTCCACGTTTCAAGAAAGTTTAATCCGGTGCCAAATCCCAACTCACCAATCACAAATTGATTGGTTCCAACCCAACGCTCAAGCACGCGGTTGCCTTGAACAAACACATGAGCGCACTCTGCACGACCATCGTTGCGCGAGTAATAGTGATCTTCAAACCGATGGGAAAACGGCAGATCATTCTCATCAAACGATATTTTTTCTGAACTTGGCATGATGAAGCTTGTTTGAAACCTGCCCCCCAGAAAGGCAAGCAAATTTGCGTAACGCCCAATAAGAAGCAGCCCCAAATCACGGAAAATTCAAAGTGTGTTATCTGGCACAGTTTTTATTTCCAGCGCTCGTTATTGTTTCCTCAACGCCGACCATCTGGCGAGCACATCAGGAGAGAAACAATGACACCGCTTACAATGAAGAAATCAAAATTTGGTACGGCCCTTGTGGCATCAATGCTGGCTCTTACGATTGCTGGCACAACCTTCAGCACCGAAGCGGAGGCTGGCAAACGCAAATATCGCGGTGCAGTCGCTGCTGGCGTGATCGGCGCAATTGTTGGTGGTGCCATTATCGCAGATTCACGTCGTCGTCACTATCGCGACTATGACGAAGACGAGTACGATGCACCACGTCGTTCATCAAGTTGGGAACGTCATGTGGCACGCTGCTACCGCGCTTACCGGTCATACAATGAAGGTTCGGATACTTATGTGGGATATGATGGCATTGAACGCCGTTGCCGCAAGTAATCGAATTTGAGATTTGGCAGTGATCTGAAAACGCCCCTGTTAGACACTTGCTGATAATGTTGAACCCAAGATGCACACGCTCTTGGGTTCAACTGCGTTTAGACCTATCCATCGAAATACAGCCCATCATTGACGCAGGTTCAGCCATCTAGCATCACTTGCCACACTCAATAGTGGGGTGATTCGGAGAGAGCGTTGAGCATTTCAGATAGGCTCACAGAGCTGGCAGAACGGATTATCGTTCTTGAAGGTTGGAAAGCCAGTTTGCTGGCTATTTTTGCAGGCGCATTGTCAGCCCTGTCTCTCGCTCCATATCATGTTTTTCCAGTTCTATTTTTGACGTTTCCAATTTTCATTTGGTTGTTAGAAGGGTCTGTCCCCAGTCTCGACAAACACGGAAAATCTGGATTTTTCCGCCGTATATGGCCCGCATTTAAAACGGGCTGGTTGTTTGGATTCGGATATTTCCTTGCTGGGCTCTGGTGGATCGGCAAAGCGTTCTTGGTAGACGCTGACGAGTTCATTTATCTGCTTCCATTTGCGGTGGTGGCTTTGCCTGCAGGACTTGCCATCTTCTGGGGGATTGCCGGCGCCCTCACGCGATCTATCTGGTCCCATGGATGGACGCGCCTTTTGGCATTGGCCGTATGTTTGACGGCAATGGAATATCTGCGGGGGCATTTGTTCACCGGTTTTCCTTGGAACTTGCCAGGTTACGCCTTCATGCCGTCGCCATTGTTTATGCAAACTTCCAATCTCATTGGCGTGTACGGCATAACTTTTGTCACCATATTGGTCGCGGCATCCGCAGGAATTTTCATTCCCGGACCATCTGGCCCAGCCATACATGTACGCCGAACATTGGTAACTGCCGCATGCCTTGTTGCAGCGCATATCGGCTACGGCGCTTTTGTTCTGACGACCGCCAAATCTGAAACTGTTGCTGACGTGAAATTGCGCATCGTGCAGCCTGCGATCGACCAATCCAAAAAATGGGATCCAGCTTATAGCGTGCCGATCTTGGAAGATTATTTTGATCTCACGAACTCCAACAAAGGCCCCAAGGCTGCTTCGGCAGGTTCGTTTACCCATATCATTTGGCCAGAGAGTGTTTTTCCGTTCATTTTGACCGAACGCCGTGATGTGCTGGCTCAATTGGCGGATCTTTTGCCGAACGATACCAAACTAATCACTGGTGCAATGCGTCGTGAAAGCGGTGCGGCAGACAAGACGTTCAATGCCATGTTGGTCATTGATGGAAACGGCGAAATTATCGCGGCCTATGACAAATTGAACTTGGTGCCATTTGGAGAATATCTGCCATTTCAAAATTTGCTTGGGTCTATAGGCCTGCAACAACTGACCCAACGAGGAGCGTTTGCTGCAGGGACCCAACGCAAAAACATAGTGGTGCCCGCAACACCGAGTTTCTTGCCTCTCATTTGTTACGAGATCATTTTTTCTGGCGCGCTTTCCAAACAATGGGACCGCCCCAAATGGATTGTTAATCTAACCAATGATGCCTGGTTTGGTATGACCGCTGGTCCCTATCAACACGCACATCAATCGCGCATTCGCGCCGTTGAAGAAGGTATTCCTGTTGTGCGTGCAGCAAATACAGGTATTTCTATGGTCGTTGATCCATATGGCCGTATTGTCGAAAGTCTGAAGCTTGGTGAACGCGGTACGGTTGATTCACCTCTCCCAAAGGCAGCGCCAATCACTCTGTTCTCGCTACACGGCAACTGGCCGTTGCTGATTTTCATTTGCACCCTGTTTCTCATTTTGGTAGTTACAAAACAAAGAAACACCCTCAGGTTGTAATGGATTGCAGGGCTTCCTGTTCAAAACGCTAAACTGGTAAATTTCATGGCTGAAAAGAAAATCCCTAATCCCATAGACATTCATGTCGGCAGCCGCGTGCGGTTGCGCCGCACAATGCAGGGTATGAGCCAGGAAAAACTGGGCGATGCTTTGGGCATAACGTTCCAGCAAATTCAAAAATATGAGAAAGGCAGCAACCGTATTGGTGCAAGCCGCATGCAACAGATCTCGGAAGCTCTCAACGTTCCTGTTGCCTTTTTCTTTGAAGATGCGCCTGTTCCCGGTGGCGCTGTGTCTGGAATGGCCGAAGCTGGAGCGACGTCTTATGTGGTTGATTTTTTATCAAGCCCAGAAGGCATTCAACTCAATCGCGCATTCGTGCGGATTACAAACCCCGCCATACGTCGGAAAATTATCGACATGGTGCGTGTCTTGGCTGATGAGACTGGAAATCCCGAGGCCAATTGATCGACAAACCCTGCCTGCAATCGCATAATATGTTGCTTGACTTAGACTAAATGTTTGCCATAACTGCACGCGATTTCGAAGGCGTGTTTGGCACCCTGCTTGTTGCGCCTTTTCACTTCGCTCTGCCGCTCAAAAATGGCAGACCGACAACTAAGCAAGGGCTATAATATGTCACGCAAAAATTATGTTTTCACGTCTGAATCCGTTTCAGAAGGTCATCCCGATAAAGTATCAGACCGTATCTCCGATGAAATCGTAGATCTGTTTTTGAAACGCGCTCATGAATCCGGTGAAATGGACCCATGGGATGTGCGTGTTGCGGCCGAAACACTCACCACCACAAACCGTGTTGTGATCGCGGGCGAAACTCGCGGCCCTGCGTCTATCACCAATGACGAGATTGAAGCCGTCGCCCGTGCCGCAATTAAAGACATCGGTTATGAACAAGATGGTTTCCATTGGAAAAACTCGCAAGTCGATGTTCTTTTGCATGGTCAATCTGCCCACATTGCGCAAGGCGTAGACAATGCAGCTGAAAACCGCGCGACTGAAGGTGCGGGCGATCAGGGCATCATGTTTGGCTATGCCTGCAAGGGTAACGAAGCGCTCATGCCAGCGCCTATTTACTACAGCCATTTAATTTTGGAAAAGCTGGCTGCAAAACGTCACAGCGGTGAACTTGCCGATCTTGGCCCAGATTCAAAGAGCCAGGTTTCTGTTGTCTATCGTGACGGCAAACCTGTTCATGCGTCTTCAATAGTTGTGTCTCATCAGCACATGAATGAAAACCATTCGTCGGATGATATTCGCGAAATGATTGAGCCAACTGTACGTGACTGCTTGCCGGATGGCTGGGTAACAGATGAAACCGTTTGGCATGTGAACCCAACCGGTGCTTTTGTGATCGGTGGGCCAGATGGAGATGCTGGATTGACGGGCCGTAAGATTATTGTGGACACCTATGGCGGTGCAGCTCCACACGGCGGCGGCGCTTTTTCCGGTAAAGACTCAACCAAAGTGGACCGGTCTGCAGCCTATGCGGCGCGTTATCTTGCCAAGAATATTGTTGCAGCTGATCTCGCCGATTGGTGCACAATTCAATTGTCATATGCGATTGGCGTGGCTCGCCCGCTGTCCATTTATGTGGACACCGGTGGCAACACAGCTTTGGAAGAGAAGCTTGAAAAAGCAATCGATAGTGTGATGGACCTGACTCCCACGGGCATTCGCAAACAACTCGGTTTGACCAACCCAATTTTTGCACGCACAGCCGCTTATGGTCACTTTGGCCGTGCACCCGAAGATGATGGTGGTTTCTCTTGGGAGCGCACTGATCTGGTGGATGCGTTTAAGGCAGCTGTATAGTCAAATCAAAAACAAGAACGACTTTTGGCGTTTGATATGAGTGAAGATACGCAGCGCAAAAGTCGTTCCACCGAGAGCTTTTACGGCCGCCGCAAAGGCAATGCTTTGCGTGGCCGTAAGCAAGCCTTGATGGATGAGTTGCTGCCGAAACTTCTTCTCGACCCCGCTACAAATGGAGTTGAGAATTTGCACGATTTGTTTCCCCACCCTGTCGATAAAGTTCATCTGGAAATCGGATTTGGAGGTGGTGAACATCTTACAAATCAAGCCGACCTCAATCGATCTATCGGTTTTATCGGCGTCGAACCATTTATCAACGGCATGGCGAAAATGCTGGGCACAATTGAAGATCACCATTTAGAAAATGTGCGCCTGTATGATGATGATGCCAGCAAATTGCTCGACTGGCTGCCGGATCACAGCTTGGAACGAATTGATCTTCTTTACCCAGACCCTTGGCCTAAGACACGTCACTGGAAGCGTCGCTTCATAAGCCAGAACAATCTCAACCGGTTTGCGCGTGTTTTAAAGCCGGGCGGATTGTTTCGATTTGCATCTGATATCGACACATATATCAACTGGACGCTGCAGCACATCGAAGCTCAGGGCCAGTTCAAGTGGACAGCGCAAACGGCAAGTGACTGGAACATGCCTTGGGAGGGGTGGACGCGAACACGCTATGAAGCCAAGGCTATACGTGAAGGACGTCCTCCCGCTTACCTGCAGTTCACAACAAAACTTTAAAACGCAAACCCTGCTAAATCGACAGGCGCTTCAAAGTCCCATTGTATATTGTTCAAGGGTTTGATCATGAAATGATGGTCGGGTTTACGCACAATTGCGCCTGTGCGTGCACCTTCCATTTCGCTCAGTGTTATGACGTTTGTTGCTTTGGCAAACCCTGCCTTCGCGTACAACGCCTCGGTTCCAAAGAGCGTTGCAAAGTCGGCCCTTGCCAAGCGACCTTCCTCCAGCGCGCATTGAACCATTTCGGTGGCGATCCCTTGTTTGCGGGCTTTTGTGGCAACAGCAACCTCGCCGATGCCGATAATGTCTATTGTGCGATAACCCATTTGAATGGCTCGATAAGCGACAGCTAGATGGCCCACGAGTTCACCGCTCTGATATGCCATGAACCTGCAATGGTGGCGGTTCTGGAAAAAAGACCTGCCTTGGAAATCAACGGAGTATGTTGCTTTGAGAAGTTGCGCAATCTGCGTTTCTTGCTCTTGGCTTAACCGCAACTCTTCCACGCGCTCTATTATGATTTCATCCTGGCTCATGACTGTCCCTACCTCACAGAAACCTCTTACACTTCACATCCGTCATTGTTTACGCCACACTGATGCAATCGAATTGTTTTGGCAAAGCGATTTGGAAATATCGGGGGCGTTCTTGGTGCATATAACAAGGAGCTACTATGTCTGTTTCAATAATTCTGGCCCAAAAGGGCAATGATGTCGTTACTGTTACCTCGCAATCAACGTTAGCGGATGCAGTTGAAGTGCTGGCAGCTCGCAAAATCGGTGCTGTGGTGGTGGTCGATAAGGGTGAAACTGTTTGCGGCATTCTGTCGGAGCGAGACATTGTGCGACGTATTGCAGAAGCAGGCACAGAAGCACTTCAGGGAACAGTCTCCAATTGCATGACATCAAACGTGGTGTCTTGTGACACCAGCGAGACCATTGATGGATTGATGGAAAAGATGACTGCTGGTCGTTTTCGCCACTTACCCGTGATTGAAGGTGGTAAACTGGTGGGACTGATTTCAATTGGCGATGTTGTAAAGCGCAAGATCGAACAGGCTGAGCGCGACGCTGACGAAATGAAACGGTACATCGCTGGGTAAATCCGAAATTAATCACATCGCCATATAATGGACCTTCGACCAATTGAAGGCTGTTGAACTTGTTGTAAAACGGTCTAAATCCGGCGCGTGCATTGAGCACGAATCGATATCATCTACAGGAATAAACAATGCGCATTGAAGCGATCCCCGTTGGCAAAAACCCACCAAATGACATCAATGTAATTGTTGAAGTTCCCATCGGTGGGGAACCTGTGAAATACGAAATGGACAAAGAATCTGGCGCCATGTTTGTTGATCGCATTCTTTACACCTCCATGCGCTATCCGGGCAATTACGGTTTCGTACCGCACACAATGTCAGATGACGGTGATCCGATTGATGTTTTGATTGCAAACCAGCGCCCGTTGATTGCTGGTGCCGTGATCAATTGTAAGCCTGTTGGTGTCTTGCTAATGACTGATGAAGCAGGCATGGACGAGAAAATCATCGCTGTTCCCTCAGATGGCGTCTCCGCCATGTTTGAAAAAGTGAATGCGCTGGAAGACCTTCCGCAAACCCGTCTTGATCAGATCGCCCATTTCTTTGAGCGCTATAAGGATCTTGAAGATGGCAAATGGGTGAAAGTGGAAGGCTGGGGCGATGCTGCCAAAGCACGCTCTATGATTGAAAAGAGCATTGTTACCAAATAAGGCGATTGCTCCATATCCAACAAACATGCATGACTCTGGCATGAACTCATTCAGCCAATTGCCGCGCTTGTGAGCGCATCAGAAACGCCAGATAAGACAATGCGCGAACACTTTCGCGCAACGCTTATTCTCGGCCTACCATTGGTTGGTGCACAGTTGGCGCAAATGATGGTCAATGTGACTGATACCATCATGTTGGGTTGGGTGGGCACGGAAGAATTGGCGGCCGGAACGCTGGCGTTCCAAACCCTGTTCATTTTACTGATCTTTGGCTTGGGTTTTGGCGCGGCAATGATGCCTTTGATTGCAGGTGCATTGGGCCGAGACGATCCGCGTGCTGTCCGTCGAGCTTCGCGAATGGGGCTCTGGGCGCTGTTCGCCCTGTCGCTCCTGTTTCAAATTCCACTTTGGTTCACACGGGAATTTCTTCTGTTGCTCGGCCAACAGGAAAGCCTCGCCGAGCTCGCACAATCTTACATGCGCTATGCGCAATGGTCACTTATCCCTGCTTTCGTAGTTGTTGGCCTTCGGGCCATTCTCACCAGTTTTGAAAAAGCAAATGCGGTCTTGATGACCACACTCTTTGCCGTGATTTTGAACGCCCTGTTGAACTATGCATTGATATTCGGAAATTTTGGTGCACCCAGACTTGAAATGGTAGGGGCTGGAATTGCCACAACAGTTGCAACGTTTGCCACTGCTGCATTGGTTTGGATCTATGTGATGCGCGTAGAGATCGCCAAACCGTATGAAATATTTGTCAGACTTTGGAGACCTGACTGGTTCGCCTTGAAAGAAATCGTATTCATGGGGTTGCCGATCAGTCTGATGATTTTCGCAGAAGCGGGTTTGTTTTCTGCTGCATCCGTGATGATTGGCTGGATTGGCACAGTTGAACTGGCAGCGCATGGAATTGCACTGCAGGTGGCCAGTATTGCATTCATGGTACCACTGGGCTTTGCGCAAGCGGGTTCTGTGCGGGTGGGCAATGCACTTGGCCG
>CALHHQ010000136.1 GCA_938030645.1 uncultured Rhizobiaceae group bacterium | reverse complement strand
CAATACTTATTTGCAGGAGAAGATGCTGACGATCCCTCTAATCTAACTAATAGATCTCTGTCTTTTCGCGGGATCTCTCGTGCCAGAAGAAATTGTGGCGGCTGCGCCCGATGATGCGTTGGTGATGGACACCGCCCCTATGCATTTAGATGCGATTGTGGAAGAAATGCGCTTGGCCCATGAACGGGGGGAAGACGTGGCCCGTGTGCATTCTGGCGATCCAGCGATTTACGGCGCGGTGGCCGAACAGATGCGCCGTCTTGATGCGCTGAATATTGATTATCATGTGGTGCCGGGTGTTCCTGCTTTTGCTGGCGTTGCCGCGAAGCTGAAGACTGAACTCACCCTGCCGGAGATCGCGCAAACGGTGATTATCACCCGCACGGCGGGCAAAGCATCATCCATGCCGAATGGTGAGCAGTTAGAAATCTTGGGGCAATCGGGTGCAACACTGGCAATCCATTTATCTATCCGAAATCTCGTCTACGTGCGCGAGGCGCTGGAACCTTTTTACGGCGCAAACTGCCCTGTGGTCATCGCCTACCGAGCCACATGGCCTGATGAACTCTACATCCGCACCACATTGGCTGAGATGAAAGACGAAGTCCGCAAAGCCAAAATCACCCGCACAGCCTTGATTATGGTTGGACCTGTTTTAGGAGACGTGGAATTCCGCGACAGCGATTTGTACAATCCCGATTATTCACACGTGCTGCGAAATGTGGGCAAGAAGAAGCGAGTGGATGTGGGGTGAATGGGCGCTTAATGTCTGCTTCGAGCCCCCAGCAGACGTTCAAAATTGGCAGTCAAATCGGACGAATCTTGGCTCTATATCGCTCTAGCGGACGTTCCAGAAATTGGACCAGTATGACGCTTGCTAGCAAAGATAAGGAGGTAGCTAAAACAAAAAACAATAGGGAGTTTTTTTCTAGATCTGTAATAGCTGCTACTAACGCACCCATTTGCCAATGTATCAAAAACAACGGATATGATAAGTCGCCAACAAATTTCAAAAATCCAGTTGGTTTAGCATCTGACCATAGATGCAGGACCAGCGCGCAAAGCGTTCCAAACACTAGTAGTCGTGCCACAATGGACCAAGTCGTTGGTACATCCAGAAATGGAATTGTAAAAAGTGCGATTACGGCGACGACTTTAAAAGTCTTTGGGTACACTCGCTTCGGGACATAATAAACCAGTGCACCAAGAGCAAAAAAGAACATAATTCCAACAGGTGATTTATAGAAAATCAGGTAGTAGTAAACCTTTACGTAGGGCAAGAAAGTGGAGGTAGCAAAAATGCCATGGCCTAGCCAAACGAGCATGCTAAAATACGTCCCGACCACGGCCGTGCTAAAAATACAGAAACGCTGCGCTCGGCTAAATGTTGCCGTTAGGCCGAGTGACATTGCTAAATAGAAATACAACTCCATATTTACGCTCCACGCATTTGGCGAGAACGTAATTGGCAATACCCATAAAATTGGCGCTTGGTAACCAATCAAGATTAGCTGCGGTATTAACATTGCAAATTGGTATGTTGGACTGATGCCAACGTCGACAATTCTTTCTATTCCCTCAGGCGACCAAGGCAGCACCATCGAAGGGCTTATTTCGCGTGTTGCTTCTGGAAAGAAATATATAACAATAAAACCAATGGTGCTCGATACTATAAATACAGGATACAAACGAATGAAACGATTAAACCAAAACCTTTTGAAACCACTTGGTGCTTTGCTGTAACTCTTCGTCCATACAAGAGTAATGACGTAACCGGAGATGACATAAAAACCCATCACAGCTAAAGCGCCATCACCACCGGGCAAGAGATCTGCCCAGAAGTGTGACACCACCACCATAAGTGAAAGTACAAAACGAAGTGCGTATTGCATCGAAGGGCCCCTTCAAAATTGTTGTTGGTCAAAGGGGGACTGAAGAAAGTTAATATCCTGTCGAGCAATATATTCATGTTTGTGAAAAAAAACCATAACAATTGGCAATTAAAGGCCAGTGCATGTTCGGACACTTCGTCCGCATTGTTGACCTTCAAATCGGCACTTCTACCTGAAACAACTCAAGATATGCCCACCCGCTAAATTGGTTTTAGTGCACCAATTGAGAGTTTAGAAATTTCTCACACGACATCGGCATTTTTGCTTCGAACACCTGTGTTTTAAAGCTGCTGTGTTTATGTCGTTTTGTGACCAGCCCAATTCCAGACGATCACAAAAATCATCATGGCCAATAAAACGATTGCGGGTATCGGGCTTGGAACGCCATACGCGATGTGGAAATAGGCTGCGCCGACCATGATGACGGCCAGTCCAGCTGCCGCAAGTTTGCGCAATCCAACCAAATATAGACCAACAGCGCCTGCCAGTTCGCTGGCGCCGATGAAATAGCCAAACCAGCTTGGCAAACCCATTGCTGCGAATGATGCATGCATTTGTTCACTTCCCGAAAGTTTTCCAACACCCGCCGCAGCAAAAGCCAAGCTTGGAAGAACGATGAAAATGTAAGGCCAGTATTTTTTGATCGCGTCCACGGGGTAATTTGCTCCGGTCATTGTTGATCAGAATTTGGATGAGAAATGCCGAGATTGGAAGAGCGTCAATCCAACTTTACAATGGTGCTCAAAGGTCCACGAAATGCCCATCCGCCGTATTGAGTGTCTTTCACCAACGACATGTTCGGAAATCTTTCAAACAACATTGGCAGTGCCACTTCGGAGATCAACGTTTTTGAGGCTGCGGCGCCTGCGCAGAAGTGGGGGCCTGCGCCGAAGCTTATAGCCTTTGCGGTGTTGCGGGTGATGTCGAATTGATCGGGGCTATTGAAAATTGCTTCATCACGGTTGGCGGAACCGAACATGAAAAACACGCGGCTTTCGGCTTCCAGTTCAATTCCGTTCCATTCAAATGCTTTCGCCACACGGCGTGGCGACATGCCGATGGGCGACATCCAACGGGCATATTCCTCAAACGCTTGTTGCCAAGTGTTCTCTCTGTTCTGGATGGCCTTCAACTGATCTGGGTGAGAGAGCATGGCGGAAACGGTTCCTGCAATCGCGTCTCGGGGCTCGTTTTGCCCGCCGCTGATCGCCAGTTTGATGTTGGCACGAATGCTGGCCATGGGTTGGTTCGTCTGGTGCAAAACATTCAACATGCTGGTCTCGCTGGCGGTGCCACTCTCCAACATATCGTCAATAGCATCGTCCAACAGTTTTGTGGCAGCGTGGCAGCGATTTTCGATGTCTGGATCACCTGCGTAATTGCCCACACCATCGATCATGGATTGTGAGGCTCCGTCCATTTCCTGCGGTGTTATGTTCGTCAACCCTGTGATGTGGCGAAGCGCGTGACCTGATACGGGCATGGCGTATTCGGTGACGAGATCAATAACTTGTCCACTTTTGAAACCATCCAAAATTTCTGCTGTGTGATGTTCGAACTGCGCCTTCCAGACATCGCGCACTGTGCGAGGCGAAAGAGCAGGGAAGGCTTGTTTGCGTTCCAGCAGATGTGGCTCACCATCCTTGCGCATCATGTTTTCGCCCATGAGCACAGTCATCAGCCCGCCCGGTTGATCGGAAGAAAACACGTCGATCATTTTTTCGCAGGTAAAAATGTCATCGCGTTTGGTGAATAAGGTTGCGTTGAGTTGCGGCACAAAACAAATGGGTGCGCTGGCGCGCATTTCAGCAAGGGCTGGATATGGATCATTCCAGAAGTCGGTAGGCTCGATTTCAACTGAGGGCGGTTTCATGATGCGATCCGCTCAATCATAATGATGGGAATTTGCAGGTTTCGTGCGGCTTCAATCTTCGCGTAGGCGCCAGTGCCGCCAGAATTTCGGCACACAATATGCGTTATGCCGTGCTCGCGCAGCATATGCGCTTCGACATTCCAATCCGGTGAGGGGCGTTGAAACAGCAGTGTATGCGTCTTGAATGGCAGATGCTCAAGCGGCGGATCGATCATGCGAATGATGAAATGCACGTCGCTGCGCTCAGCAAATGCCGCGATGTGTTGAGAGCCAAGGGCCAACAATACCCGCGCATTTTTGGGAATTGCATCTTTGGCTGCCTTCAGATCGGAAACAATCTGCCAATCATCATCGTTTTGCTTTTCCCACGGTGTTCGCTGCTTTACGTCAAATGCCACATTCGTTTGTTTTGCAGCAGCAATCGCGTTCTTGCTGATGTTTTCGGCAAACGGGTGGGTCGCGTCGATTAGACGTTCAATCCTGTTTTCGTTGAGCCAATTGACCAACCCTTCAATGCCGCCGAAACCGCCGATGCGCGTTTTTCCCTCAACGGGTTTGGGTTCCTTCGTGCGTCCTGCAAGAGACGTGGTGACGTCGTGACCATCATTGACCAACCGTGCAGCCAGCTGGGAGGCCTCTTTCGTGCCGCCTAGAAT
>CALHHQ010000135.1 GCA_938030645.1 uncultured Rhizobiaceae group bacterium | reverse complement strand
CACCAGTGATGTTGCTGACGTCAATTTCATCGACGCCGTTCAGTCGCCAGTAACTGCCCCGATCGAAACTCAGACCGTTGTCCGAATTCAACGTAACTGTGTCGTAACCACCGCGTAAATTGATGCGGTAGCTGGTGAGGTTATCAGCATCGATGATCAATTCATCTGATGAGTGACTGCCCCGAATGCGGGAGCCATTGATTGTAATATTGCCCATGTCAAAAAGCTAACATAGTGACCATTCAGCAAAATTTTAAACTGAAGAAATGGTTAACAGCCAATTGTGCAGGTCATGAAAATGGTAAGTACTAATTTGGTTGATAGCGCTCGATCGAACTTAATTCTGGTTCGCCGCCACGCGCGCCACTGCCAACGGCTATCCACAATGCTTTGTCAAAAACCAACGCATTTGTGCCATGCCGAGCACGATTCAATTATAGGCCCAAGCTCCACGTTTATAGGCCCAAGCTCGACGTTTCGGAGGTAGGATCAAAATCTGAAGTTCGGTGAATGCCTCGAGCCGTCCTGCTTCCCCACCGACGTAATAGATTTTATTGTCAATCACTCTCAACCCACCGGCAGCGGTTTGTATCGGGATCTCCTCGTTCAATGTGGTCCATGATTGTGCTTTGAAGTCAAAAACATCGACGTTTGGAATGGTTGCAAAGAACAGTTCATTGTAATCTGTTCCATTGTGACGAACTGTTTCACGACCAGCAAGAAAGTACAATTTGTTGTGTGCAATCGCTGCCGGTGCGTGATCTCTTTTTGTTGGAGCATCAGGTAATATTTGCCGTGAAGTTCGGCGAAACCATTTTCATGACGAGCATGTGGTTTGCCGGTGCAAATGAGAGTTTTTCATTCGCTCACTTCAAAACCTCAATCTTCGACGGAGGGTTTTGGATACCAATAGAGCGCGTCTGGTTGACCACGATTTATCTGAACAAAGTTGTTTGCGAATACTCTATATTCATGGCTCCAATCGCCGTTGGGCCATTGAATGCGGATTTTTGCACGCTCAGCGACGCCAAGTCCAAAGTGAATAAATCCGGCTTGTCCTGACGCATGACCTCCGCCGATTTGGACGGTTCGGGATTGATTTACATTGCCTGTTTTCACGCTGATTTTTGCGCCAACTGCGGAGATGTTTTTCTTGCCGTTTCTCAGTTCAATACCGACCCAATTTCCCATTGGGCGATGCCCCCATGAAGTCTTATTGCCTTGATTTCGAAACAAGCTGACATTGGCTTTTCGGTTCACGACGACGAGATCAAGCATTCCATCAGCATTGAGATCAACGACTGCACCGCCACGACCGCGGGTGTCGCGTGCAATGCCAGCTTCTGATCCGACTTCATAAAATTTGTCTTCTGGTCCACCCATTAAAAGATTGTCGGGATCGAATGCTGCGAAATCAGGCATAGCCTCTACATTGCCTTTGGCGATGAAAAGATCGAGCCGCGTGTCATTGTTGATGTCCGCAAACTGCGAATGCCAACCTGTGGATGGTTTCAAATCCGTGCCAGTGTAAGGTCTGTGCGCAGTGGCTTGTTTTTCAAAAGCGGTATCGCGATAAGTCGGGCGATCTTCATCACTTTCTGAATCAAGTGTTTGCAGTTTGGTGTCACCCATGGACGTCAATGCATATTCTGGAAGACCATCTTGATTGAGATCAGCTTCGGCAATTCCCATGCCCCAGATATTGAGATTTTGCCAACCCTGAGATTTTGTGAACTGGCGGGGCGCCCCGTTTTCAGGAACACGCCACAATTGCTCATGGCCATTGCGATAATATTGTCGATCATTGGTCACGCGCAAAGATGGCACGCCAGATTTATTCCAGTCCGTGAACAGAACTGAAAGTGCACAATAACTGGGTTGCAGTTCCAGCGGGTCTCGATAGTTCGGGGCTTTGCCTTCGGTGGGACGCATGAGTTTGTTGTTCTCACAAGTGCCCCAGGGGGAACCGGGCGCAGTGCGATCCACGTAATTTCCGATTGCAATTGTGGGATGGGAGTTGCTCCCTTCCCAAGTCGCTGCCATTGAGGTCGACCAAGCTCGTCCTCCATCGAAAGAAAACTCCTTGTTGGCCATCTCAAACACACAATTTCCTTTGCCCTTAAGCACAAGGTTTTCGCCAAGGCGCAGCACTATTAAATCCATGTGAGCATCGTTGTTGATGTTCACGGGATAAGCGCCAAGCACTTTCTGCAAGTTCTTGTCTTTAAGGTTCAGGGTCTTTTGCTCAAACGCGAGCGCGCCACCAGTTTGGGACTTGTTCACATAAAGTTTGGCGGATTCTGTGCCGCCTGCGAAAAACAGGTCGGGCATACGGTCGCCATTGCAGTCAAAACTGGCAACACCACCACCAACGAAATATTCCCATGGTCCTTGGTAAGCATGGTTGATGCCAGCAGCCTTCGCTTCTTCTTTCATGGAAGGGACATCGTAAGGAAAACCATCTTGTGCACCGCTTGGTGCAGTCATTGCCAATGCCGCAGAAAGTGCAGTGAGGACAGTTCTCATTTCTCGATCACCAACGTCTTCAAATAAGCAATGATAGATGAACGCGTATCATCATCAGCTTGCTCATAGGCATCACGCGCGTCTCGTGCATCTCCACCATGGGCCAAAATGATGCTGTCCAAGGTCGTAAAATCGTTGCGGTGGCCATATGGGGCCGTGGAGGCTAACCCCCAAAGTTCAGAAGTCATAAAAATATCTCGGCCAACAAAACGTTGCGAAAGAAGTTCATTGCCTAATGCGGATATCGATCGATCGGTCATCTTGTGGCGTTTGAGGTCGCCAAATAGCGGCACAAGGGTTTCACCTTTATCGTTCTTGGGAAGAGATCTAGCCCATTCCAACAGCGCCAAATTATAAGTGGCCGATGTTTTGACTTGTCTGTTGTTCAATGTGCCGGAAACATCAAACGGTCCGGGGTCTTGGAATTTCAGAGATTTCAGAGGCAATGATTCTATGTGACATGCGTTGCATCCAAAATCAGAAAACATGCGCTTGCCGGTGGCTGCTGCTTCCTTCCAGTCTTTTTGCTTGGGCGTGACAATCGTAGGTGTTCGCAGTGTTGCTTGCCATGCCACCAATGCCGACACGTCCGCACTTGTGACTTCGTTTGTATGTTTGTCTTCGTCAAAATCATCACTGCCTGTCCAGCGAGATCCGAACCGTTCGTCAGGCTGCATGCCGTGATGATGGTTTAGTGCGTTGATTGTGAATTGGCGCAGTGACGTCATTACGCCTTTTTGGCTGAATGGGCGCACCACTAAATCCGTATCGATGCCTTCGATCTTTGTGAGATCAACCAGTCCGTCGGGAAACACTTTGATTGACCCAAACTGAACACCCTTGGTTACCAGTTTTACAACAACTATCTCGTTGGTTGATGCAGCTTTGCGCAGGGCGTCGTTTCGCAACGAAATGAGTTCTGTACTCATTTCGCGCGCAAGCAATTCAATCAGACCTGCACCAAACAAATGGTTGGTGCCGCGTTCATTCGAGAATTGCGGATCTGTGGTGTCGAAATTGGCGTTGGAAAAACCTTCCGACACAAAGACGTTCGTGACAAAATCTCCAGCGCCGCCAATCACTGGATCATTGTGACATGATGAACAGGCTTGCGCGTCTGGCCCCGCCAAACGGGCAAA
>CALHHQ010000134.1 GCA_938030645.1 uncultured Rhizobiaceae group bacterium | reverse complement strand
TGGGTGCCACTTGACCCTGTGGGTGAAGCGGAAAGCCTGAACTTCATGAAAGGGTCTCATCGTGGGAAGAAGACCTACACACCGCGTCGTTTTAAAACTTTGGAACCGTTGGATGGTGACACGACAGACTATTCGCCGTTTCCAGAGATTGATGAAAACGCGGACGATATCGTGTCATACGCAGTGAATCCCGGAGATGTTTTGGCGTTTGATTTTCACACCTTGCATGATGCACCTGCCAACCCAACCAACACACGCCGCCGTGCGGTCAGTTTTCGGTTTGTGGGCGAGGGGGCTCGCTATGTGGCGCGACCGCATGATGTGTCGCCGCCATTTCCAGATTTAGGTTTGAAGTTGAATATGAACGACCCGCTGCCAGAAGACTGGTTTCCAACCGTCTGGCAAGCATAATTCAGTAGCGGAACTGCTCGTCAAGAATCCGTTCTTCCCATGAATGTTCCGGATCGAACATCAATACTCCTGTGGACTTTCGGTCCTCATGAATAGTCACCTCAACAGCGGATTTGATTTCTGTGTTGTCTGCAACAGCATTCACGGGGCGCTTTTCCGGTTCCAAGACTGTGATTTTTACTTTCGCTGTATTGGGCAGGAGTGCGCCGCGCCAATTGCGCGGACGGAAAGGACTGACGGGTGTGAGCGCAAGCAAAGGCGCTTTCAATGGCAAAATAGGACCATGTGCAGACAAGTTGTAGGCCGTTGAACCCTGCGGTGTTGCAACCATGATGCCATCGCATACCAGAGCTTCCAAACGCGGTTTTTTGTCGATGTCGATCCGTAATTTTGCGGCTTGAGCAGATTGGCGGAACAGAGAGACTTCATTAAATGCGCGTGCATTGTGCTCAACGCCTTCGTTGTCGATTGCCTTCATCACAAGCGGATGAATTTTGGCGCGCAATGACTTTGAAATGCGTTCCATCAGATCATCTTCACGAAACTCGTTCATGAGAAATCCGATAGTGCCTTTGTTCATGCCATAAACGGGTTTGCCCGAATCCATATATTTCAATTGGGTCTGCAGCATGAAACCGTCGCCACCCAATGCAACAACGATATCTGCATTTTCAGCTGGAACACTATCGTATTTGGCAACCAAAGCAGCCTTCGCTTCTTGAGCGGTGGAGGTGCGGTTGGCGACGAACGCAACAGTAAAATCAGGCATGGGCTTGTTTTCTTATTTCGGCCAAACAGGCGTTCGCTTTCAATGCCTTATTGACAACAGAACGGCAAGGTTTTGCAATAGTATGGCGGAACGGAAGATCTTTGGAAACGTGCAATGTCCAAGCTGCAAGTCGTTAAAATTGCTTCACATGAGTTTGACAGTCATGCAAACGCATTGGCTGAAATTCTGCATGCTTGTGTCAATGATGGCGCAAGCGTTGGATTCATTTTGCCGTTTGGAATGGAACAGAGTCTTTCGTTTTGGCGAGGTCTAATTGCACCGAGTTTGCAATCTGAAAGCAATATTCTGTTTGCTGCGATGATGGACGGGGAGACTGTTGGAACAGTTCAACTCAACTGCGCCACCATGCCCAATCAATTGCATAGGGCCGATGTTTCCAAAATGCTTGTTCATCCTGCTCACCAGCGAAAGGGCATTGGCAAAGCTTTGCTGGTTGCTTTGGAGGAAGAAGCAAGGCTGCACGAACGGTCGCTTCTCACATTGGATACCCGCACTGGTGACAAAGCTGAGCCGCTCTATAGATCAATGGGCTTTGAAACAGCTGGTGTCATTCCAAAATTCTGTCGAGATACCAAAACCGATCGTTTGGATTCCACAACCTATATGTACAAAATTCTGGAAAGCTGAACCAAAAAGCCCGCCACTTTCGTTTGAAAGGACGGGCTTTTGACTACGGTGGCGAGTGGTCTAGCTGCTTGCAGCTGATTTTTTCTTCTTCTTAGTTTTCTTCTTTTTTGTCGTTGTCTTTTTCTTCTTCGTTGTTTTGGACTTTGACGCTGATTTCTTAGTGGTCTTCTTCTTCGGCGTATCAGTCTCTGCCGTCACCGACTTTTTCTTCTTAGTTTTCTTCTTTTTGGTCTTTGTGCTTGATGAAGCGTTATCGGCATCAGCGCTCGTTGAGGCTTTTGTCGTTTTCACATCATCGTCAGCCTTCTTGGCGGTCTTTTTCTTTGAAGATGTTTTCTTCTTCGTTGTTTTCTTTGCTCCACCACCGGGTTTTGCACGACAGAATGCTTTGACGTTTGCGCCATCTGATCGTGTAAATGCTGCCACATGAGAGCAGGCGTCATTTGCTGTACAGGCTGTTTTGGACAACCCTTTACAGATGCTTTGGGCCTGTGCCGTTGTCACAGGTGCAAATATAAACGTAGCGGCCAATGCAAAAGCAGCGGCGGGAGCGGAAATAAACGTGTTAATCTTCATATTCTGGTCTCCAATGAACCCAACTTCGCCAAGTCAATCTGCGTCCGACTCAACATTACGTTACGTAATATTGAGTGATTGTGCCGATTGCAAGGCGGAGCCTAGCTCAATTTTTGCAACAGCGCATCGACGGAAGCTTTCGCATCGCCATAGAACATGCGTGTGTTTTCCTTAAAGAAGAGCGGGTTTTCAACACCGGAATAGCCTGTTCCTGCGCCTCGTTTGGAAACGAACACTTGTTTGGCTTTCCAGACTTCCAGCACCGGCATGCCCGCAATTGGTGAATTTGGATCGTCCTGCGCTGCCGGATTTACGATATCGTTCGAACCGATAACCATCACCACGTCTGTGTCAGGCAGATCATCATTGATCTCGTCCATTTCCAACACGATGTCATAGGGAACTTTCGCTTCAGCCAACAAAACATTCATATGGCCGGGCAGGCGACCCGCAACCGGGTGAATTGCAAAGCGCACATTCTTACCTGCATCACGCAAACGGCGGGTCAGTTCCGAAATTGAACTCTGTGCTTGAGCAACGGCCATGCCGTAACCTGGCACGATGACCACGCTTTCTGCTGCATCTAGCGCAGCCGCCACAGCATCGGATTCAGTAGAAACCATTTCGCCTTCGATCTCCATAGCGGGACCGGTGGAACCACCGAAGCCGCCAAGAATTACTGAAACGAAGTTGCGATTCATGGCCCGGCACATGATGTAGGACAGGATCGCACCGGAGGAACCAACCAATGCACCCGTGACGATTAGAAGGTCATTGCCTAGCAAGAAGCCCGTGGCTGCTGCGGCCCAACCCGAATATGAGTTCAGCATAGACACCACAACAGGCATATCGGCGCCGCCAATAGCCATGACCAAGTGAGCGCCAATTGCGAAGGCAATCAACATGATCAAGATCAACGTCCACATGCCAAGGTGGGATGCGAACATGAAGCCGAGAATGAGGCACAGAATGATGCCGCCAGCGTTCAACCCGTGACGGAAAGGCAAAGTGAGAGGCTTACCGTCGATGGACCCTGCAAGCTTGCCGTAAGCCACAATCGAACCCGTGAAAGTGATTGCGCCGATGAACACACCCAAAATGATTTCCCATTCATGGATGGTGATTTCGGCACCGACCAAGCCTTCAGGCGGCGTGAATGCGGAGTTTAAACCGATAAAGACAGCTGCCAGACCTACAAAGGAATGAAGCGCTGCCACCAATTGTGGCATTTCAGTCATTTCCACCTTTTGAGCCACGCGAACACCAATGGCACTGCCGATGCCCAGCATCAAAACAATGAGCCAGTAATTGCCGACGCTGCTGGCAAACAGTGTCGCGAACACAGCCAAACCCATGCCTACAATGCCGTACCAAACAGAGCGTTTCGCGCTTTCTTGGTTGCTCATGCCGCCAAGGGAGAGAATAAAGAGAATGCTTGCTGTCACATAAACAGCGGTGATGAAACCGTTTTCCATGTTCTTTGCCCCTTAGCTTTTCTGGAACATGGCGAGCATGCGCCGTGTTACCATGAAACCGCCAACGACGTTGATTGCGGCAATGAGTACGGATATCGCGGCGAGTATTGTGACAAGCCAGCTCGATGAGCCGATTTGCAACAAAGCCCCCACGATGATGATGCCTGAAATAGCGTTTGTGATCGCCATCAAAGGTGTGTGCAGCGCATGGCTCACATTCCAAATGACTTGGAAACCAACGAAACACGACAAGGCAAACACGATCATGTGCTGCATGAAGCTTGCGGGTGCATACATGCCAATGATCATCAGCAACAAGCCACCAGCAGCCAATAGGCCGATCTCTCGTACGCCTGCTTGGCGTTGGGCTTCGGCTTCTTTTGCTGCAATTTCCTCGCGCGTTGGTTCTGGAGCCTTTGGTGCCTGTTTGGCGATGGCCGCAATTTTCGGAGGTGGGGGCGGGAAGGTGACCTTGCCTTTGTGCGCAACCGTTGCACCACGGATCACATCATCTCCCATATCGTGATTGATCTTGCCGTCTTTGTTAGGCGTTAAATCAGCCAACATATGACGGATATTGGTGGCGTAGAGTGAAGACGACTGGGTTGCCATGCGGCTTGGCAAGTCTGTGTAGCCGATGATGGTCACACCATTTGGCGTTTCAATTTTCTCGTCTTTCACAGTGAGGTCACAATTGCCGCCACGTTCAGCGGCCAGGTCCACAATGACTGAGCCAGGCTTCATGGCTTTCACCATGTCTTCCAGCCAAAGTTTAGGCGCGTCACGACCAGGAATGAGCGCTGTAGTGATTACAATGTCCACGTCAGCAGCTTGTTCTCTGAACAGCTCCAACTGCTTTTCGCGGAATTCTGGAGAAGAAGGGGCAGCATAACCGCCGTCGCCTGAACCGCTTTCTTCAAAATCGAGCAACAAGAATTCTGCACCCATCGATTCGATTTGTTCTGCAACCTCGGGGCGTACGTCGAAGGCGCGTACGATTGCGCCCAAGGATTGCGCTGCTCCGATGGCTGCAAGGCCAGCAACACCAGCGCCAATCACCAAAACCTTGGCGGGCGGTACTTTACCGGCAGCTGTAATCTGACCTGTAAAGAAACGTCCAAATGAATTGCCCGCTTCAATAACCGCGCGATAACCTGCGATATTGGCCATGGATGACAGTGCATCCATTTTTTGCGCACGCGAAATACGCGGGACCATGTCTTTAGCGACCAGTGTTGTTTTTGCTGTCTTCGCTGCCTCCAAAAGCTTCTTGTTGTCAGTGGGATAGACAAAGGAGATGACTGTCTTTCCCTTTTCAAACTTCTTACTTTCGGCAGTTGTGGGCGGTTGGACTTTGGCAATAATGTCTGCTTTTTTCCACAAATCTGCAGCAGACCGCACAACTGTTGCGCCTGCAGCTTTATAGTCAGCGTCGGAAAAGCGAGAGGCGACACCTGCACCAGATTGGATCATGCATTCATGGCCCAGCTTCATAATGTCCGCAACGGATTGCGGCGTCATTGCCACTCTGTTTTCGCCCTTGGCAACCTCTTTCGGCGTCCCAACAATGCTCACACCAAACACTCCTAAAGTCTAAATGAACGATATGTTTAAGGCGTTGAAGCGTAAGTGGCTAGTCACCAGAACGCAAACGG
>CALHHQ010000133.1 GCA_938030645.1 uncultured Rhizobiaceae group bacterium | reverse complement strand
ACTTACGAATGTGTTTGTCCAAGTGTTCATGCTTTCCTTATCAACCGAGATCGGCTTTTGGTCAAGCGGCATTCGTCACGCCAGCGCTCGCAAGAAGAGTGAGATTGAAAGAAGTGCCATAATCGCTGCAATCAGGAGATCAAGAACGCGCCATGCCATGGGCTTTTGAAACAGCGGCACCAGCCAACGTGCGCCATACCCCAACGAAAAGAACCAAACGAAAGATGCGGTCATAGCGCCAATTGCGAAGACCAGTCTGCTTGTACCTTCATATTGTCCAGATATGCCCCCCACCAGAACAACGGTATCGAGGTAAACGTGAGGATTGAGGAACGTAAAGGCAAAGAGGATTGCCAAAGCGCGCCTGAGATCAGTCTTTCCTTCAGACGCAGGATCAAGATGCGATTCAGAAAACGCACGGCGCAGTGCCATCAACGCATAGACCGCTAAAAATATCGCACCACCAATGGTCACAAACCACAAAAGAGTTTTGTTGGACTGCACCAGCGTGCCCATGCCTGCAACGCCCAACCCAATAAGCGCGGCATCACAAATCGCAGCCACCAAACACAAAATGAAAACGTTTTGACGCAACAATCCCTGCCGCAAGATGAAAGCGTTTTGCGCACCGATGGCAACGATCAGGCCTCCACCAAGGGCGAAGCCCTTCATAGCCGGCAAAAACTCCATCATGCTTAAAACATCGACAGTTGCCCATCGTCCTTCTTTTTGGAGGGCTTCTCTATTGGGCGGGGATCGGCAGGCAATGCGATTGGGGTTTGAATCTCTGCTCCAGTGTTCGCCACCTTGTTCACGGCGTCACTGATCGGGATACATTCGAAATAGTCATCATCCACGGGCACCATCAGATCTGCCACGTCTCGTGGCTCTTGCGTTCTGCAATCCAACCAACGGTCAAAATCTTCCGGTTTGATAACAAGTGGCAAGCGGTGATGAATTTTTGCAAAGCTCTCATTCGTATCAGTCGAAATTACACATCCTGTGTCGATCTCGCTGCCGTTGGGATCGCTGTAAGTTTCCATCAAACCGCCAAAAGCGACGATGCCTCCGTTTTTTGGACGCACCCAATAAGGTTGGTTTTTCTGGCCTTTCCCGAAACGCTGCCATTCATAAAATCCACTGGCAGGCACCAAAGTTCTGCGGTGACGAATGGCTGTTTTGAACGATGGTTTTTCCATCACGGTTTCAGCTCGAGCATTTATAAGCAATGTAAACTCTTTTGGATCTTTCACCCACGTGGGCACTAACCCCCAACGCACAAGAGATGCTTCACGTTGATTGTTGATGCTGGTGTTCACCATCAAAAGTGGCTGTGTGGGCGCGATGTTAAAACGCGGCGGCATTTCGGGAACCATGTTGGTGGGCTTCACCAGTTGGAAATATCCAAATAGTTCTTCCCACGGCACATCAAGGCCAATTCTGCCACACATCGCTTAGCCCTTTCCGTTGCGCCGCACTCTCCCCCTTGGCAATAGCGCCTTTGGCGCGCTATGCGAAGTCATGTCGTCGCGCAAATATCCTTCATCCCCGCTTCTCGCAGCCTGCACCGCCATATGGCGTGAGGATCGTATCTTGCTGGCTCTACGAGACCGTACGCCCAACGAGGGGACTTGGGCCATGCCCGGTGGTTTGGTTGAAGTGGGCGAAACGCTTGAACAAGCTGCCATTCGTGAAGTGAAGGAAGAAACGGCGCTGATCGTTTCGGACTTGGTGTTCAACAAAAACCACGAAATCATTATGCCCGATCAAGAAGGCAAGATTGAAATTCACTATGTGTTGGCTATGTTTGCGACCAATCAAGTTGTTGGAGATGCGATTGCAGGAGATGATGCTGCAGATGTGCGGTGGTTCAAGCTGGAAGAATTGCAAACGGTTCCGCTCACCGGAAACACATTGCAATTCGCGAGGGAAAGCCAGCGACTTCTTTCCACCACATCCAACGGTTAGATATCGAGCGATATCAACTTCCTGCTTTTCAGCACTTGCGAACTGGACTAAGACACAAAAATGCTCCGCCTCAATCTCATTGTGCTGATTTCGTATTCTCTGCTGCAAGTTTCTGCTGCACAGGAAAAACCTGTTGCGCCGACGGTTGAAGTCACGCCGCAATTTGAAGATGTGGTGGCCCCTTACGATGAAAAGCTTTTGCGCATCGCCGAAGTTTTGGGGTCTATTCATGTCTTGCGCGATCTGTGTGGAGCCAAAGAAGGCAATAAATGGCGCGATGTCATGAGCCAGTTGATTGCATCTGAAGAACCTGCACCTCGGCGCAAAGCGCGCATGATTGCGCGGTTCAATCGCGGCTACAATGCGTTCAACCAGACCTATTCAAACTGCACCCCGTCTGCCCTGACCGCCGCAGAACGTTATCGCGTTGAAGCCATAAAATTGAGCGAACAAATCTCGTCACGCTATGGCCGTTAACCTTGCAACCATGGAATTTCAAAACACTGTTTTCATTCATGCGCGACCCGTCTAGGTTCTTAACAAGACGTGAAGAGGCAAAGACCTTTAAGTGACGGGCGAACTATGCTGCAGGAAAATTCTGACAATCTTGATGCGTTAATTCGCGAGGAAAAGCACCGCGTTGCGCTGGAATTTTTTCAAGATGCTTGGAACAGCGCTATTCAGGAAGGTATTGAGCCTGCCATTCTCGCTGAATCTGCGATTGTGAACGCTTTGACCAACCTTTCCACCGCAGAAGGTGATGCACTTGTATCGGCTTTGATTGCTGATTTGCCGGACCGCAATGAAAGCGGCCATTTTATCGCCGACCGTCGATTGCAGTAGTTCAGGCGCGATTTCTCTTTTTGTTTTCAATATGCGTTGTGCTAAAGTCTCTTGACCAAATAAACGTTTGAGAGGACAGATATGACCCGAACAAAATACATGTGTTCGTCCGTTGCTGTTCTTTTGTTGGCCACAGCTTCTCTCGGCTCATCGTTCACAACATCCCATGCAGCAGAAACGGTAAAAACCGAACGCATTGAAGTGCCTGTGGAAGACGATGAAGCCGAAAACGGAGTTGAGGAACAAGCCCAAACCACTGAGACTGGGACTGAAACTACCGACGAAGGTTTGGGCATACCCACAGATGAACTGCCAGAAACCAAAGCCGATGGCAGTTTGAAGGCTAAGCCTGATTTTTCACAAAACGCGGATTCAAAAGATGCCGAAGACCCGCTGCCTGAAATTCAACGGGATTTCAGCAAACTGCCCGAACCTGTGAAGCGTATGCGGTCTTTGATTTTGGAGGCCGCCCGAAAAGGTGAAATTGAGAAGCTGCGCGACTTAATGGGCACAGGTGAGACCGCAACCAATCTTGCGCTTGGAGAGCTTGAAGGCGATCCAATTGATCATTTGAAATCGCTTTCTGGTGATGATGAAGGTCTAGAAATCCTCGGCATTCTAATTGAGATTTTAGAGATGGGCTATGTCCACCTTGACGCCGGTACTGACGATGAACTCTATGTATGGCCCTATTTCTTTTCCTGGCCGATAAAATCGCTCTCTCCCGCGCAGAAGGTGGAAATGTACACGGTCCTCACTGCTGGTGATGTGGAAGATTCTGTCAATTTTGGCGGTTACATTTTTTACCGCGCAGGCATAAAACCAGATGGAAGCTGGAACTTTTTTGTCTCTGGCGACTGATCAATCGTTTGAGATGAGACCATGAGCCAAACAGCCCATTTAGAAGACCGCGCATTGCTTTCTGTCTCTGGCGAAGTGGCGACAGATTTCTTGCAAAACCTCGTTACATGCGATGTTGAGAAACTTGATGTGGGTGGAACAACGTTTGGCGCGTTGCTCACGCCCCAAGGGAAAATTCTCTTCGAATTTTTGATCTCAAAATCCGATGGTGGCTTTCTTTTAGATTGCCGGGCAGACATGCGCGACGACCTGTTGAAGCGATTGATGTTTTATAGACTTCGCGCTGCGGTCGATCTTTCGCCTGATGACCGCAAAGTGTTCGTCACATGGGAAAATACTGATGGTACCGATCCGCGAGAGGGTGCCCTCGGCAAACGTTTTTATGGGGTGGATGCTGAGACAAACGCCACCTGCGAAGACTGGCATGCAAACCGCATTTCGCGCGGTGTTCCTGAACTCGGCTTAGATTTCTCAACATCTTCTGTGTTCCCCCACGAAGCGATGATGGATCAATTTACAAGTGCGGGTGTGGACTTTTCCAAGGGTTGTTATGTTGGCCAAGAGGTGGTTTCGCGAATGCAACACAGAGGCACAACCCGCAGCAGGTTTGTTCATGTAAGCGGTTCCGCGCCCCTGCCCGCGATGGGAACTGAAGTTGTGGCTCAGGAAAAAACGGTCGGCACAATGGGGAGTTCAAACGGAAGCCATGGTTTGGCTTTGGTGCGCTTGGATCGTGCAGGCAAAGCTCGTGACATCGGCGCAAAAGTCACCAGTGAAGATGTTGAACTCGAACTTCAATTGCCAGAATTCTTTGCCGGAGAATGGCCAAGTTGAGTAAGTCCGAACAAGAAACGCCCCGTGCTTGGCAGCGCATGTTGTCAGGTCGTCGCCTTGATTTGCTCGATCCGTCTCCGCTTGATGTGGAACTCGAAGACATCGCCCATGGGCTAGCGCGCGTGGCTCGTTGGAACGGCCAAACCAATGGAGACCATGCTTTTTCAGTGGCTCAACATTCTCTACTTGTGGAGCAAGTAACAGCGCATCTCTTGAAAACTCCAAGCCGCGAAGATCGACTCTATGCGCTGCTACACGATGCACCAGAATATGTGATTGGTGATATGATATCACCGTTCAAATCTGTCATGGGCGGTGCATACAAAGATGTGGAACTGCGGTTGGAACAGGCCGTCCATATACGTATGGGATTGGCCGCAGATATATCGATTAAGTTGAAAAAACAGATCAAAAAAGCAGACGGCATTGTCGCTTATTTCGAAGCAACACGATTGGCTGGATTTTCAGAATCAGAAGCACGACAGTTTTTTGCGACCCCAAAAGGGATTGATCCAGATACGCTTGATCTCACGCC
>CALHHQ010000132.1 GCA_938030645.1 uncultured Rhizobiaceae group bacterium | reverse complement strand
TTGTCCGTCACACGTTCAAGAATGGCATCGACATTGGCTTGAAATTCCGTTTCAGGCGCAATGATGGGTGTTGCACCAGCGGCCAGAATGCCTATGCGGTAAACCAAAAAACCGTGAGCAGTGTAAATCGCTTCATCACCCGGGCTCAAATAACACTGCGCCACAAGCGACAACAATTCATCAGACCCATTGCCAGCCAAAATATTTGCGGGATTCAGCCCATGCACTTTGCCCAGTGTTTCGCGCAAATCAATGGCGCTTCCATCTGGGTAATCTTCCAAAACGGTTGCCAGATCGGAGAACGCTTCCTTGGCTTTCGGGCTCGGTCCCAAGGGCGTTTCGTTGGCGGAAAGTTTATGAACTTTAACGCCTTTTGGACCTTCCGATTTACCCGGAACATAAGCCGCAATATCCAGAATGCCTGTATTGGGTTCTGGGCGAGATTGTGCATTGGTCATGGGATCGTCCGAAGTTCTGCGGCGGGTGTTAGAAGCGGTTTAGTCTGAGTCACCGGTCTTGTGAAGTGAATTTGAGTCTTTGCGCCCTGCACTGCTTACGCCCTGTGGTGCGAGCACTGGCACAAACACCCGTTTTGATTTGCGTTGGCGCACTGGCAAACCTTGATATACCTGCTTAGTCGCTTCCACCACCACAACGCCAGCAAAGGCCGGAGTGAACCGCCGACCAAACTTTTCCAAAGAACTGGCAAATTTCATCACCAGGCCCTTGCCCGATGGAGGAAAGTGCAAAGCGTCTGACCAGGCAGTTGGCGTGAACATATTATCGCGCAACAAACGAGACAATTGCCCCCCTGTGTAGGGTCGCCCTGCCCCAAACGGCGTATGCTCCACCCGTGCCCATACACCGCGACGATTTGGAACCACGATGATAAGCTTGCCACCTGGTGCCAGAACGCGCCAAACTTCATGCAACGTTTCACTGGCATTTTCACAATGTTCCAAACCATGCACCATGACCATTCGATCAATCGATGAATCAGGCAGTGGAAGATCTTCTTCAAAAACCAGGGATGTCGCGCAAGGTTCACCGAACGGCCAATGCACCGCTCCTTGGCGAGCAGGCATGAGCGCAATCGTACGTTCCGTGTCTGCCTTAAAACGCTCGATGTATGGCGTTGCATAGCCAAACCCAACCAAACGTTCTTGCGACATGGGTTTCCACACCGCGCTCAAAGCTTGTTCAATGGAACGCCGCGCCACACCGCCCAACGGCGTGCCATAAAACTGTCGAAGATCAACTATGTCCATATTCATAAGATCACGCTAACAAGGTTCAACACAAAGCGGAATGGAAAAGAGATACACTATGGCCAACAAGATGAAGATTTTTCAATTTCCCTGCCGCGAAGACAATTATGGGGTAATCTTATCTGATCCCGAGACGGGATTGGTGATCAGCATTGACGCACCTGAAGAAGAGCCCATTGCTGACGTGTTGGAAGACAAACGTCTCAAACTGACGCATATTCTCACAACCCATCACCACGGTGATCATGTGGCCGCAAACGCAGCTTTGAAAGCCGCACACGCATGTGAGATCATCGGCCCCAAAAAAGAAGAGGCCAAAATCCCCGGCATCGATAAGTCCGTCGATCATGGGGACACTTTCGAACTTCAAGGCCAACGCATCGAAGTCATTGGCACACCCGGCCATACGCTTGGGCAAATTGCATATTACTTTCCCGATCAAAAAGCAGTTTTTGCGGCAGATGCCATGTTCGCGCTTGGCTGCGGTCGCATATTCGAAGGAGACGCAGCAATGATGCATTTGGCTATGCAACGCCTCGCCGCTTTGCCCGATGAAACGAAAGTTTACGCGGGCCACGAATATACGCTTTCAAATGCCCGTTTTGCCGTCACCATAGATCCTGAAAACAAAGCATTGATCGAACGTGCTAAAGAGATCGAACATTTGCGCGACGAAGGCACACCGACACTGCCTACAACAATTGGAGTTGAAAAAGAAACCAACCCGTTTTTGCGAGCGCATGACCCAAAAATTCGAGCATTGCTTGTAATGGAAAGCGCTACAGATGAAGAAGTCTTTGCTGAAATCCGTGCGCGTAAGGATCGTTTCTAATGGACAAAATGCGTGCAACTGATGTGATCCAACATTTTGATATGAAGCCTCACCCCGAAGGAGGGTATTACAACCAGACATTTCGCGATGAAAACAATGAATCCACCGCGATTTATTACCTGTTGGAAGCGGGAGATTGCTCTCATTGGCATCGTGTTCACGGCAGTGCGGAAGTCTGGCACCACTATGCAGGCGGACCACTTGCATTGACGCTTTCATCAAACGGCCATGACGCTGAAGCTCATCGCTTGGGCACCAACATCATCATGGGTGAAAAACCACAGATTGTTGTGCCTGCCGGTTGGTGGCAAACAGCTGAAAGTTTAGGCGTATGGACTTTGGTTGGGTGCACAGTGGCACCCGGTTTCGATTTCGAGAATTTTGAAATGGCACCGCCAGATTGGCGCCCCACCCCAAGAACGTCTAGCTAGCGACGGAATCGGACGTTACCGCAACCCAAGGGTTCTGGCGTTGAGGCTGGCCAAAGCGATAACCTTGCAGATAGTCGACGCCCCAATCGCGCAGCATATTAGCGGTCTCGACATCTTCGACCCATTCCACAACCGTTTTAGCATCAAACAATTTGGCAAGATCGACCAGCGCTTTGATGAAGCTTTGATTCTCCGTACTGGTTTTCAAATTATCAACGAACTGACCATCAACTTTGATAATGTCGAAGGGCAGGCCTTTCAGATTGCGGAACGAGGTGAACCCAGCGCCGAAATCATCCAAGGCAACCTGACAGCCAATGTCTTTCACACCATCAATGAACCGACGCGCTTCTTCAAGAGATTCAGCTGCATGGGATTCGGTAATCTCAACAATCAATCGCTGTGCAAGTCCTGGACAACGATGGGCGTGGTGCGCGAGTTTGGACAACCATTCAGGATCGCAAGCCGTATCGTTGGAAACGTTCAATGAAAATTGCGCCGTTGGGTTTTCTGCCAGGGTCTTTAACGCTTCGTCCAGTGCAAAGTGATCAACCAAACGAATGAGGCCTAAGTTCTGCGCGGTTGAAACAAAGTCACCTGCCGTAAACGCTGCCCCGTCTTCTCCTTCCAAACGGATAAGTGCTTCATGAAAAGCCAATTCATGGGTCGTGGCGTCGACAATAGGTTGCCACGCCAAATGAATACGCTTTTTCTTCAATGCCGAAACAATGCGTTCAGCTGTCTTCGCCGCTTCCAAACGTTCTGCATCGCGTTTCTCATCGCGACGATAGCTGACGATGGAAGCATTTCGGCCGCGTCGACTTTCACCCAAAGCCTGATGCACAGCCATAAATGTTTGTTTGATGTCACGGGCATGCTGCGGAATCACAACCCCGCCAATGGACACAGAAACTGCGATTGGTCCGCTTTTGGTCTGCACAACATTCTCGCGCAGTAAATTCAGAATACGATAGCCAGCAACGAGCATATCGCGATCATTTGAACCTGGGAGAATAATGCCCAATTTCGCGCCAGAGAACCGACCCACAATATCTTTGTCTCGCAAGTTCTCGCTCAACCTGCTCGCTATTTCAGCAATCACCGCATCGCCAGCTTCGTAACCGTAAACGGAGTTGATCAAATCAAAGTGCTCTAGCCCGACCACCACAAAAGAAGAGCACCCTTCGCTTCTGGCAATTTCATCGAATTCGTCTTGCAAGCGCACATTCAAATGCGCACGGTTGAATAAACCAGTCAGCGGGTCATGACGCGATAGATGTTCCAGCCGTTGTTCCAAGCTACGGCGTTCGTTGATCACGCGGATAATACCATGCGCGCGAACAGGCGTGCCGTCTTCACCTGCAAACCAACGACCGCTATCTTCCACCCAAACGTCGCTCGACGTTCCAAGCTTTTCAGCGCTCAACGCATATTGAAGACGAAACGAGACACCGAGACCATCATCTACGGCTTTAGACGACAAGATGGCATCGTTGCGCGTGGATTCCGTGGTTGGCAAAAGCAGAGCGTTGAAGTCGCGGCTGGTATGAAACGTCTGCGTTGAATCAATGCACATCAGCTCTTCTGCACCGGCGCTCCACTCCAAACGGTCGCTGGCCACGTCCCATTCGTAAACACATTCTCCGACAGAACGAAGAACATCATTTTCCAAATTTCTGCGGTCGGTTGGCGCATTGGGATTGCGCAGAGCTTCCAGCTTTTCGCTTTTGCGTTCCACAACACTTCTCGCTGTTGATTCACTCATTATTCAACCAAACCTTAGGGCACTTCATAAATCTGACCAAACAATGCACCCGATAGGTTAAAGAACAGGCAATCTTAGATAGGCAAATGGACGTTTACGAGCTAAATAACCGCCTTCACCAAATGGCAAAGTACAGGCTCCGAACATGTCGTCCCAATCTGCGTACAATCAACTGCTGAACCACGTGAAGCAATCATCTGCTCTTGGGCAAATTGCAGGCGTGTTGTCCTGGGACCAAGAAGTGATGATGCCACCAAATGGTGCGCCAATGCGCGCCGAACAAATGGGCGCGTTGGAAGTTGTGAGCCACGCCCACCGCACAGATGCGCGCATTGGGGAGTGGTTGAATGATATTGATACCAGCACTCTATCTGAAATTGGAAAGGCCAATGTGCGCCTCGTGAAAAAATCGTACGAGCGTTCCACAAAAATTCCTGCAAAACTATCCGAAGAAATCGCACGCACAACTTCGCAAGCGCAGGGCATATGGGCAAAAGCGCGAGCTGCAAATTCCTTTGCAGATTTCGCACCCACGCTTTCCAAAATTATTGATTTGAAGCGCGAAGAAGCCAAATGCCTCGCCAGTGACAATGCCAATCTCTATGACGCTCTGCTCAACGACTTTGAACCCGGGATGACAGTCGCAGTTTTACAACCATTGCTGGAAGGCATGCGCCCAAGACTGACGACTTTACGCGAGAAAATTGCTTGTAGCGGCAAGGCCCAACCGCAGCTTCAGGGTCCGTTTGACACCGATGCACAAATGAAATTGGCACGCAACTTTGCAGATGTCGTGGGTTACAATTGGAAATCTGGACGGTTGGATCTATCAGTTCATCCATTCTCATCTGGAACAGGAAATGATTCACGCATCACAACACGTGTAGATGCCGACAATCCCCTGGATTGCCTCTATTCCACGCTTCATGAACTGGGCCATGCTCTGTATGAGCAAGGCATGCCGGAAAAACATGCTTTGGAACCTATCGCCAGTTATGCATCCATGGGCGTTCACGAAAGTCAGTCACGATTGTGGGAAAACCAAATTGGTCGCAGCAAGGCCTTCTGCAATTGGCTCTTGCCCCACATGAATGCTGCCTTTGGCGATGAAACGGTTGGGTCCGTGGACGAACTCTATAGGGTGATCAACCACGTGGGCACAGGTTTCATTCGAACAGAATCTGATGAAGTTCATTACAATTTGCACGTGCTTTTGCGTTTTGAACTGGAACGTGAATTGATCTCCGGTGCCCTTGAAGTTCCAGATTTAGAAGCTGAATGGAACCGACGTTTTGAACGCGATTTCGGCATCGCAGTGCCAGATGCAGCAAACGGCGTTCTACAAGATGTTCACTGGTCCGTGGGCGTGTTTGGATATTTCCCAACTTACTCGCTCGGCAATATTTATGCAGCCCAACTGAACGAAATTTTGCGCCAAGCAGAGCCAAATTTGGATAAAGAAATTGCGAGCGGAAACACCAAAAACGCACTCAATTGGTTGCGTGAAAATGTTCACCAGAAAGGGTCACAATTTGAACCTGACGTGCTGATCGAAAACGTGGTTGGGGCTAAGGTCACTGCAGAACCTTTGCTCAACTATCTAGAAGAAAAATACAGTGACCTGTTTGACCTTTAAGGTCACATGTCTTTTTCAATCGCTCTTGCCCGCGCCAAAGCATCTCGAGCGAGAATGCGATCGAGATAGGCGTTAACGCGGTCGCTCTCGATTTCAAATTTGGCACCGCGTGCCCATGATCCTGCATGACCAAGAACCACATCAGCTGCGGTGAACCTGTCACCAATCGCAAATTCGTTGTCACCCAACCGTGCTTCCATCGCTCGCACCGCGTTCTTAAATTCCATTTTGCAAACTGCGCGAACATCAGCCCGAAATTCATCAGGCAAAATGAACGTGTGCTTCATCTTTAACCAGAGAGGTGCTTCCAAATCGTTCTGCGCAAAATGCATCCACGAATCCAGTGCCGCTCGATCTGCAGTCGCGGGCGCCGCACTCATATTCTTGTGCATGTTTTTGTCTGCCAAGTAGGTGCAAATGGCCGCTGAATCGATAACCGTTACATCCCCGTCAATCAGCACCGGGCCCTTGCCAGCGGGATTGACCGCGCGCATTTCCGGTGTGTGAGGTTTGGTTGGAACCACCTCAAAGTTTTGATCCAGTTCTTGACATAGCCAGCTTACTCTCGTGAGGCGCGAACGCGGGCTACCGTAAATTTTTACCGTGTCAGAAGAACTCATAGATTTCTCTCAATTTAACCGTGAAATGAGCGACAATTGCTCACCAGTCGTCTAGAATATTTTAGACAATGTAATGAGCCAATTTCCACAATGAAACCTGTATTTGAAAAACCATTCACTCAGCAAGAGCCTATCAGCAACACGGTGATTGAGCGCATTGGTGAAATTCTTCGGTCGGGTCGCCTACACCGATACAACACTGTGGAAGGCGAAAAAGCTGAAGCCACATTGCTGGAGCAGGAGTATGCCGAGTGGCAGGGCGCAAAATATTGCTTAGCTTGCACGTCTGGTGGCTATGCTTTGCAACTGGCCATGCGTGCCAGTGGATTGCAGCAAGGTGACACTGTCTTGGCCAATGCGTACACACTTGCCCCTGTTCCAGGTGCCATACACGCTGCCGGCGGGAAACCAATTTTTGTAGAGATCGGCGACGACTGGCGCATCAATACTGATGATCTCGCAACCAAAGCAGAAAGCACTGGTGCAAAGTTTTTGATGCTTTCCCATATGCGTGGACATATTGCAGACATGGAAACTATCGAAGCCATTTGCGAAAAACACGACATCTCGATGATCGAAGATTGCGCTCACACTATGGGGGCCACTTGGAACGGAAAACGGTCTGGCAATTTCGGTAAAGTCGCTGCGTTTTCAACCCAGACTTACAAACACATCAATTCTGGCGAAGGTGGCTTGCTCACCACTGATGACCCCTTCATTGCGGCCCGAGCCATCGTCATGTCCGGATCGTATATGCTCTATTCAAATCATGGCGCGGCACCTGATGCGAAGATTTTTGACCAGATCAAATTGGTCAGTCCAAACATGTCTGGCCGCATGGACAATTTGCGTGCAGCTTTGATCCGTGGACAGTTAGGTGAATTGGATGAAAACATCGCTCGCTGGAACAAACGTTATCAAGCATTGGAAAAAGCAGTATCTGGCAGCCCAAACATCATGACCGTCAAACGCCCCCAGCAAGAACACTATGTGGGATCCTCATTTCAGTTCCGCCCCAAGCTTGATCCGAAACAATTGCCTAAATTGCTCGAAAACTGTTCCAATCGTGGCGTTGACATAAAATGGTTTGGAGCCGAAGAGCCGAAAGCGTTCACCAGCCGATACGACAGTTGGGAATATTTGGGGGCGCAGCCGACACTGCCCAAAACGCTCGAGGTTCTGGCAACAACTTGCGATATACGTGTTCCGCTGACCTTCGATGAAGGAGATTGCACGCTGATTGGCGAAATCATCCTTGACGAGGTAAATGCTCTTTCAGCTTGAAATGATCGCGCTGTGCTTTAAGTTCACGCTAGGGCGAGCGGCGCGCATCACACATAAATGTAAAGCACTAACGAGAAAACCATGTTTCGTCTGACCGCAACTGTTCTATTTA
>CALHHQ010000131.1 GCA_938030645.1 uncultured Rhizobiaceae group bacterium | reverse complement strand
AGATGAAAGCGAACTGCGATGGCAACTGCTGCTGATTTGCGGGATTGGGATTCAGAAAATCGATCGACGCCATTGAAGTTCATACCGTCTTTTGAAAGGTTGAGTTCTCTTTCGTGTATCAGACCGTAATTTGCTTCATACCCGTCATGACTTGCAGTGACTTGATTGTATTTGTCCACGATACGACGTGAAGTGTTGGAAATCTTAGGGGCTAAAACCAATGAAGACGGAAGCATTTTGTGCAACCAAGAATCTCCGGCATATCGGCTTGAAGATGTGTCTGCGATCGTTACCGTTGAGTGTGCTGCAGTGGCTCTTGAGAACTGAACATATTTGCTGCGATCAATTTCTGAAACGCCGCAATTGGTGATAAAACGGGTCTGACCACTGCAGAGTTCAAACGATAAAGTGCCAGCGAGTGCATCGCTGGCAGTGGCTTTGTTGATAGGCGTCCCAACATCGACAAGAACGGTGGTTTGCCCACCTTGTAGCCTTTCATAACCGCTGTGCGGTGCGGATGTGGGTGCAGGTATTTTGGCATCATCGAACGCGAGTATTCGGCTCAAAACTTCATGGGGAGTTTGGCCCGTCCCGTTGAACTGCGCCAATTCTTTGTTGTGATGTTTGAAAAATTGAACAGCCCCAATCATACGATCAATTGCCGACAACAAGTCGGGTGGTGGTGGGTAACCTCTGTCCTTGTACAATTGTTTGAGAGGAATCAGATCGGACAGCAATTCCACCAGAACAATTGGATTGCGAGATATGTGGCCGCCATCGGGCAAAATTTGCCGAGCAATTTCTCGCGTCAGATCTTTACCAGCAGAATGAACAGCTTTTTCTGATGTCTGAACACACAGGCCCGAAAAGGCCAATGCCATACAAGATACAAAACGCGGATAACCATCACGTGTGTGTTGGGCATTGTATTGGAGATATCGGGTTTGTTTGACGACAGCTTTTTGAAACTTGCGCGTGCTGCCTTCAGACAGATTGTGAAACATCACTGGTCCGTACGAAAGCCAAGCGATCAACCTTTGTGCCAGAATATCAGATCTCCACGGTCTGCTTTGATATCGACTGCCCCAAAGGTCAATCCAGTCTGAAATAAATGCGGCACCGTTTGATCTGGCCAATTCGTTATCAGCAGCATGAAGATGTCGCAGCCATTGAAATTTGTGCAGTTCTTCCATCCACTCTGTATTGGATGTTTCTAACGCAAATGGCGAACTGCCGCTTGTCTCAACAGTCTCGCCGGCAAAAGTGAACTGACCAGCATAATAGTTGCGCGCTAGTTCCGGTTGGCCAGGGCGAAGATCAATAGGAGTGTGAATGATTTTGGAGTGTCCTGCAGATGCAAAACGCCATCGATAAAGAGGACCGGACCTTAAATGACGGGCCCCCCTTCGCCATAATTCGGAAATGGCAAGCGCGCTGGTGGTGAGAGAATCAGGTGCTCGCATATCCAAATTCAAAAAGTGAGTGACGAATCATCATCATATAACGAATTGAGGTATGAGAATATGTCTCTAACTACGCTAGTTGATCATTCGTCCTTACAAACCGTGCAGCGAAAAACCCGTCTAAGCCGCCCATTCTTTCTGGAGCTATGTCGTTGTCCTTAGGAGGCTCAATGTTCAGCATGTGAGATGGCAGTGTGCGGGCTGTACCTTGGCCCGTTATGCACTCTTTCAAACCAAATATGTCGTCTGCTGTTAGTTTTTGTGCCTCTAAGCCAAAACCACCTTTGGTTATTTTTGCAAACAGGTCCTCACCTTCTGAACGCATTAGTGAACAGTTTGAAAATACCAATATGCCATTGGGTTTGAGAAAACCGGCCGCGTGAACCGTCATATTGAATTGCAGGGTCGCCAACTCTTCAATTTGATCCTTAGACTTTGACCACTGGACATCAGGGTGGCGACGGATCGTGCCAGTTGACGAACACGGAGCATCGAGAAGCACGGCGTCGAACAGCTGATCAGGTTTCCAATCAAAAAGATCAGCATTTACGATTTTGGCATCGAAGTTCAGACGCGTTAGATTTTCTTCCAAACGATCACAACGACTGCGAACCGCCTCCAAGGCTGTAACTGTGGCACCCGCATTGATAAGTTGAGCAGTCTTGCCTCCGGGGGCTGCGCAAAGATCGATAACTGTTTTGCCGGCAATGTCACCCAGTAAATGCGCTGGCAGATGAGCTGCAAAGTCTTGCACCCACCATTCGCCTTGTTCGAAGCCGTCCCAAGTGTCGACACTGCCTTTGGCTGGCACGCGAATGGAGTTGCCATAAAGAGGGGTGCCACCAAGGCGTTTTGCCCACTCGATCGGGTCAGATTTGACGGTCAAGTCAATGACCGGTTCCAGCATATGAAGCTCAGTAATTTTTTGGGCACGTTCTTTGCCGAATGATTTGCGTGTTTGTTGCCACATCCAGCCTGGCATGTTCATACGGGCTTGTTCTTGAGGTGTGATTGCTCCGAGCAGTTCTTCTTTGGTTTTCGAAAGCTTGCGCAACACAGCGTTGCCAAGAGAGGCAAACCGTTCTGAACGAGAGTTTCCAGACAAGCTTGTCACTGCTAAATCGACAGCGGCACTGTCTGGTACATCCATGAATAATATTTGTGCGCCAGCAACATGAAGACTGTGCAACAAGTGTCGTGCGTTTTTGGGCGGTTTACGGCTCATCAACTTGTTGAGGCAGTGGTCAATTACCCCACGATTGCGGAGAGCTGTCGTGGCAATCGCGCGCACCAATTTCGCGTCAGCTGGAGAGAGATTTTTCAATGCCGATGGGCCATGACGCGTTTCCAAAACGCCATCAAGTCCACGGCCATCATCTATCACGCGTGCGAGCACAGTCGCAGCGACCTGGCGAGCGGCTAGGCCAGGTTTGTTAGAGCTGCGTTCTTGATTTTGTGGGCGATTGGATTTTGGAAGATGTCGCTTTTTGGAATTAGGTGCCATTTAGCCCCATGGACCCTTTTTGTCTTGCGAAGTGTCCTTCGGTTCGGTTTGCCGAAGTTGTCCAGCATTGCGCCCCCAAACCTCACGTTGCGGTTTTCTTGGTTGAACTGGTTTAGCTGAATTTGTCGAAGGTTCAATCACATTCCAATTGCGATCTAATTCTTGCAAAGCTTGAATTCGATTTTCGGTGTTTGGATGGGTGGAGAATAAATTGTCCATTGATCGGCCATTCAATGGATTGATGATGAACATATGTGCAGTGGCTGGAGCAGCCTCGGCTTCTTCATTCATTGTGCCGCGCGCATAGGCTTCAATTTTTTCGAGAGCGCCTGCAAGCCAAAGAGGGTTTCCGCAAATTTCAGCTCCATCTTTGTCGGCTTCATATTCGCGGGTTCGACTTATGGCCATTTGCACAATACCTGCGGCCATTGGAGCAACCATCATCGCGACGATCATGCCAATAAACCCGAAGGGATTGTTGCGACCACCGCGGAAAAACATGGCGAAATTGGCCAACATACCTATAGCGCCAGCCAATGTAGCAGTGATTGTCATGGTTAGTGTGTCACGATTTTTAATGTGCGCCAGTTCGTGAGCCATAACCGCAGCGACTTCTTCATCAGTCAAACGATTCAACAAACCTGTGCTTGCGGCAACAGCTGCATGTGATGGGCTTCGACCCGTTGCAAATGCGTTTGGCTGATCCGTTTCCAAAATGAAAACACGCGGCATGGGAAGGTCTGCATTTACGGCCAGATCTTCAACCATATGATAGAGTGCAGGTGCTGAATTTGCATCAACTTCGCGGGCGTTGTGCATTTTCAAGACCATGGATCCAGAATTCCACCAAGAAAACATGTTCATGCCAGCCGCCACGATGAAGGCAATCAACATGCCTGTTTCTCCGGCAAGCATGTACCCTACGGCCATAAACAAGCCTGTCATTGCAGCGAGAAGTATTGCTGTTTTTACGAGGTTCAAAACGGTCTTGCCTTTGCGGTCTATATTTTCCAATTAGCTTGTAACAGATGGGGTTGTGACCCAACTGTGTCAATAAGAACCCGTGCGGACGCTTAAGGGATGGAGTATATATTGAAAATGGCTGAATCCAAAAAACCGTCTTCTGAGACTGCGGC
>CALHHQ010000130.1 GCA_938030645.1 uncultured Rhizobiaceae group bacterium | reverse complement strand
TATGCGTTGCCGATGGCACAGTTGTTGCCGATATCAGACGAGATAATCGCTTCTTTTGGAAGCGCTTGCTGAATCGCACGCCAAGCCATGCGTGGAGACATTTTTTCCGGCTCACGGTTGCGCGAACGCTCGTTCCAGTCTGTTCCCGGATCGTCGTCTTCGTGATCCATAGAGGACAATGTTTGCAACCAAGCTGATTTCGTCGTGGAAATCTCGTCGCGGCGCGCTTTCAACTCATCATCAGAAGCTGCTGGAGAAACTGCTGCAGTCAATTGCTGAGCCACTTTCAAAGCATCGCCTTGGATGCCAACAGCAACAGGCTTGGTCAAACCAATGCGGTCTGCATTGATATCAACTTGGATCAACTTGGCGTCTTTCGGCCAGTAGTCGATGCCGTAACCCGGCAATGTGGAGAACGGATTCAAACGTGTTCCAAGCGCCAGAACGACGTCAGCCTTGGAAATCAATTCCATAGCAGCTTTGGAACCATTGTAGCCCAAAGGACCAACAGACAATGGGTGGCTGCCTGGGAACGCATCATTATGCTGGTAGTTGCAACACACTGGAGCAGAAAGTTTTTCAGCCAGTTTTGCAGATGCATCAATTGCGTTGCCAAGAACAACGCCAGCGCCGTTCAAGATCACCGGAAATTTGGCTTCGGAAAGAAGCTTTGCAGCTTCTGCAATTGCTTGCTCACCGCCTGCAGGCAATTCGAATTCAACAATTTGCGGAAGCTCAATGTCGATAACTTGCGTCCAGTAGTCACGCGGGATGTTGATTTGTGCCGGAGCACAACCACGCCAAGCTTGTGCGATCACGCGGTTCAACACTTCCGCCATACGTGAAGGGTCGCGCACTTCTTCTTGGTAGCAAACCATGTCTTCGAACAATTTCATTTGCTCGATCTCTTGGAAGCCGCCCTGCCCGATTGTCTTGTTAGCAGCCTGTGGAGTTACCAAAAGCAATGGCGTGTGGTTCCAATACGCTGTTTTTACAGGCGTTACGAAGTTGGTGATACCCGGGCCGTTTTGAGCTACCATCATAGACATTTTGCCAGTTGAACGGGTGAAACCATCAGCCATCATACCGGCATTGCACTCATGGGCACAGTCCCAGAAACTAATGCCTGCCTGTGGGAAAAGGTCTGAAATAGGCATCATTGCGGATCCGATAATACCGAACGCGTGTTCGATACCATGCATTTGCAGAACCTTAACAAAGGCCTCTTCTGTGGTCATTTTCATGGCGGTGACTTCCTTACGACTAAAAATAGAATGCTCGAGGAGAAACGACAGTTGCTCGACTTCCGGCAATCTACCTCAAATTGTTAAAATGTCAAAAAACGAGACTTTTTTTCTCATTTTTTGCACAATTTACAATACAGCGCTGACCATGAGAAGTCGTGGGGCCAATCCAGCTTCTTAGATAGGGCCAAAATTGCAGTGGACTTCATCAGCAGTGTGACAAAGGGCACAACAGAAAGTTCGATCCCATATTATTCTGGTTTCAAATATACAGGAGAGAAAACAATGAAAACCTTTACCAGATTCAAAACAGGAATTGCTGTCACCAGTATCGCCCACATTTTACTGGCATTTACACCGCTTGCCTCTACAGCTGATGCACGCCCGTCCACTCAACGGTTTGGGTGTCTCGGCTTGAATGATTTTATCGATGATGCAGGCGCTGTGGTGATGAACACCAAAAGTCGCTATGTCTACAAGCGTTTGGTAGCCGACAGATCATTTTGCGAACGTGAGAAGAGGATCGTCAGGATCAGTGTGCCAACACGCGACGGCAGATGCCGCGTGTTCACATGTCGTGAACCGCTTCGCTACAAGCGATAAGTTTGAAACAGTTTAAATAGACCCCATCGAAGCACGAACTGGACCTAACGTGTTAACATCCAGTTCCGTCGTTTTGAAAACCACGTCTTCGACCGCAAACAATCCTGGAAACTTGGGGTCATCTGGCTTTGTTTCCGCGGAAACTAGTTTGCGCCATCCATCGATCACGGAATCATGCGATAAGGCAATTTGGGGTGCTGGTGACGTTGGAATATTTCGGGTCTCATGGAATGAATCTAAAATGTCTCCGCTGAAACGCACTGCAATTCGTTGGGTCACAACTGCATTGGGGCGCCATTTTGGATGAGCAGATGAGATCGACTTTGGCGACAGACTAGCCAAGATTGCACGAGAGTCCGCTGACAGGGCAACCGGTTTTGAAGGGACAGCACCAATAAGCGTTTTATCAGCTTTGGCCACAAGATCGGGCTCTGGCGTGTCGGCGCGCAATTTCGCGAAAGGCCATTCTTTACGCAATTGTTTTGGCGACATCGCTACAACATTCACATCAATCCAGTTGCCAGCACCGTTGATACGCCAAGGGCAAGTGCGATCATTGCAGTTTACCATCGAAGAAAACTGCCAAAGTGTATAGCTTTTCCAGTGCCCCATAGGAAAAGCGCCCTGCATAGATGGTTTGTAACGTGCGTACCAAAGATTCAAGCGCGACAGCAAAGGATACTTTTCTTTGTTGGCTGCGATGAACTTTGATGTGGAATGGTTTGTATAGAGAATAGGATACCGGCCCGTGCGACGCTTAATCACGCGGGCAAAAATTTCACCGTCACCCAGCGACATCCATTTGCTAGGATCATTGTGTTCAATATCCAAGGCAAGCAGATCGTCTTTGTCAGGCTTGGTGAATTGCAAAAAATGGTTCGCTTGTTTCACAGGGTTGCCCGGGCGCGCCAGATGATAGGCACCCCATTTCATACCCAGCTCTTTCGCGATAGCTTTGCGCGTGTGGTATAACTCGCGCGTGGCCACATAGCGGCGCCATTTCAGGCGGCAAACGGAATTGCCTTTACAACTCGCACTTGGGCTCAAACCGTC
>CALHHQ010000129.1 GCA_938030645.1 uncultured Rhizobiaceae group bacterium | reverse complement strand
TACGCTGCCTGCCATGTGTCACTCCTTGTGCCCAACTCTCTGGGCCTTCAATTTACATACTTCATAGAACCGCTGGCCAGTGATGGGCAGTGTTTGCGGGATGCAAACGAGGTTATCACCAGTTGTTTTTCAGTACTATGTTCATGTAATGTTCTATTTGCAATACGACTCAATTGCAAGTTTGCGACAAGACGCGCGTGAATCACTGGAAAGATTGTGCAATTGGCTCTGGACAGTGAATTGTTGATCAACACATATGTCGTTCTTGAATTGAAGAACTGCTCGATACGGAAAGCCTTCCTAAATGGCCGCTAAAACGAAAAAACGTCCTGATGACAAAATGATCTCCGTTCGCGGTGCGCGTGAGCACAATTTGAAGAATGTGGATATTGATCTGCCGCGGGACAGCCTGATTGTGATGACCGGGCTTTCTGGCTCTGGAAAATCTTCTTTGGCTTTTGATACGATTTATGCAGAAGGCCAGCGTCGTTATGTTGAATCTCTGTCTGCTTATGCGCGCCAGTTTTTGGAAATGATGCAAAAGCCGGATGTGGACCAAATAGATGGCCTTTCTCCTGCGATTTCTATTGAGCAGAAAACCACGTCGAAAAACCCGCGCTCCACTGTGGGCACTGTCACAGAAATTTACGACTACATGCGCCTTTTGTTTGCGCGCGTGGGCGTTCCCTATTCACCAGCAACTGGTTTGCCGATTGAAAGTCAGACAGTCAGCCAAATGGTTGACCGGGTCATGGAGTTGGAAGAAGGCGCGCGTCTCTATTTGCTGGCTCCTATCGTTCAAGGTCGCAAGGGCGAATATCGAAAAGAATTTGCTGAACTCATGAAGAAGGGGTTTCAGCGCGTTAAAGTGGATGGTGAGTTCTACGAGATCGCTGACGTCCCTGCCCTTGATAAGAAGTTCAAGCATGACATTGACGTTGTGGTGGACCGAATTGTGGTTCGGGATGATGTGGGCACGCGTTTGGCGGATTCCATTGAGACAGCATTGCGCCTGACTGATGGTATGGCAATTGCGGAACTTGCCGACAAACCTCTGCCGGAAAATGAAACTGCAGCGGGTGGCTCGAAAAACAAGTCGAAGAACGAAACACATGAGCGCCTGATTTTTTCTGAAAAATTTGCCTGCCCGGTGTCTGGTTTTACGATTCCGGAGATCGAGCCGCGTTTGTTTTCGTTCAACAACCCATTCGGTGCTTGTCCATCATGTGATGGTTTGGGAACGCAGCAAAAGATCGATGAGAACCTCGTGGTGCCCGATGCCTCTTTGGCGCTGAATAAAGGGGCCATTGTTCCTTGGTCAAAATCCAACAACCCGTCCCCTTACTATGCGCAAACACTGGAAGCCTTGGGTAAGGTTTTCAAATTCAAGATATCAAACAAATGGGAAGACTTATCAGCGGATGCGCAAACGGCTGTGCTGTTCGGCACGGGCAAAAAATCCATCAAATTTGTTTATGACGATGGTTTGCGCAAATACGAGACCGAAAAACCATTTGAAGGCGTCATCGGAAACCTTGAGCGTCGCTGGCGAGAAACCGACAGTTCTTGGATGCGTGAAGAGATCGAGAAATTCATGTCACGTATGCCGTGTATGGCTTGCGAAGGATATCGATTGAAGCCGGAAGCTTTGGCGGTGAAACTCGACAAAATGCATGTGAGTCAGGTTGCTGAAATGTCGATCAAACATGCCAATGTTTGGTTTGCAGACCTTCCCGAAAAGCTGAACGATAAACAAAACGAAATCGCAGTTCGAATTCTGAAAGAAATTCGCGAACGCCTCCAGTTCTTGAACGATGTTGGATTGGATTATCTATCCTTATCGCGGAACTCTGGCACACTTTCTGGTGGTGAAAGCCAACGCATTCGTTTGGCGTCACAAATTGGGTCAGGGCTCACTGGCGTACTTTATGTGCTCGACGAACCTTCCATTGGTCTTCACCAACGCGACAATGCGCGTTTGTTGGAAACACTGCGCCATCTTCGTGACCTCGGGAACACGGTGATTGTCGTGGAGCATGACGAGGATGCTATTTTGACCGCTGACCATGTGGTCGATATTGGTCCTAAGGCAGGTATCCATGGTGGTGCGATCATCGCTCAGGGGTCGCCCAAAGATATCATGAAATCCAAACAGTCGCTCACGGGTCAATATCTGTCTGGGAAACTTGAAGTTGCGGTTCCAAAGGAACGTCGAAAAATCAACAAAGCACGCAAGATCAAAGTGGTTGGTGCGCGCGGGAACAATTTGAAAAATGTGTCGGGTGAAATTCCCCTTGGCACGTTCACCGCTGTGACGGGCGTTTCTGGCGGGGGGAAATCCACCTTCCTGATTGAGACACTTTATAAGGCAGCATCACGACACATCAATAAATCACGTGCGATCCCCGCCCCCCATGATCACATCGAGGGTTTGGAACATCTCGACAAGATCATCGACATTGATCAATCCCCAATCGGCCGTACGCCGCGCTCCAACCCTGCAACGTATACGGGTGCTTTTACGCCGATACGCGAATGGTTTGCAGGCCTGCCTGAATCAAAAGTGCGCGGATACAATCCAGGTCGCTTTTCGTTCAATGTGAAAGGCGGTCGATGTGAAGCCTGCCAAGGCGACGGTGTTATTAAGATTGAGATGCACTTTTTGCCGGATGTTTATGTGACTTGCGATGTTTGCAACGGGAAACGCTACAATCGTGAAACACTGGAAGTTCAATTCAAAGGCAAATCAATTGCCGATGTGTTGGATATGACTGTTGAAGAAGGCTGCGTGTTCTTTTCCGCCGTACCTTCTGTCCGTGACAAAATGGAAACGCTGAAACGGGTTGGTCTTGACTATATCAAGATTGGCCAACAGGCGACGACACTTTCTGGTGGCGAAGCGCAACGGGTAAAGCTTTCCAAAGAACTATCCAAACGCGCAACGGGCCGCACGCTTTATATATTGGACGAACCCACAACGGGCCTTCATTTCCATGATGTGGCCAAACTGTTGGAAGTTCTCCACGAGTTGGTGGATAGCGGAAACACAGTTGCGGTCATCGAACACAATCTCGAAGTGATCAAAACCGCAGATTGGGTGCTGGATTTAGGTCCTGAAGGTGGCGATGGCGGCGGTGAAATGGTGGCTTCGGGCACGCCAGAAGACATTTCAAAAGAAAAACGCTCCCACACCGGACACTTTTTGAA
>CALHHQ010000128.1 GCA_938030645.1 uncultured Rhizobiaceae group bacterium | reverse complement strand
GCATTCTGTTCATGCAAAACAGTTGGCACGCCCATTCTCTGTGCTGCGAACAGTGGAGGAATACTAGGATAGCCTCCAAATCCAACCGCAACATCGACTTCTAGTTTCTTGATCAAAGCTTTTGATGCTTTGTACCCATTGAACAATTTCAGCGCAGCTTTTGCCATTGCAATGGGGTTCTTGGACCCAAAGGTTGCTGACGCAATCACATGCAGTCCATCGACCTGAAACTTGTCGGAATATCGTGTACCTCGTTCGTCAGTCGCCAAGTGAACGTTCCACCCACGAGATTTCAATTCCTGCGCTAGCGCTTGCGCAGGAAACAAATGTCCGCCAGTTCCACCAGCAGAAAGTAGAGCCGTTTTCGTCATTTAATTATGCTCCAACAGGCACAGCTGCACTGTGACCCATCGGGCGAATGCGTACTTCTGGACGACGATAAGAATCTGCCCGTTTACGGGTAAGCGCCAAAACAAGGCCCATGCCTAATGCCACGGCGATAAGAGACGAACCACCATAAGAAATGAATGGAAGTGTCATGCCTTTTGCAGGCATCAAACGCAGGTTCACACACATGTTGATCATCGCTTGAAAACCGAACTGGAGCACAAGACCGGAAACAGCGAGTTGCACGAAACGGTCATGCTCTTTCAATCCGTGAGACAATCCGCGAATGACAACAAATGCAAATGACGCCACCAACACCATCACCAGCGCAATGCCAAACTCTTCAGCAGCGACGGAGAAAATAAAATCTGTGTGGCTGTCTGGAAGGCCGAACTTCACTTGACCTTCACCGGGGCCGCGCCCAAGCCAACCACCATTGGTTATGGCTTCCAAACCACGGTCCACCTGAAAGTTATCGCCAGTGCCTGTTACAAAGCGATCGATCCGTTCGCTCACGTGGCTAATGGTGAGATAGGCAGCACCCGAACCAACACCGCCCAATCCGCCCAGAACAGCGATCCACACCCATGGCATGCCCGCCATGAAGAACATGGATCCCCAGACCAACGCCAGAAGCACGGTTTGTCCAAAGTCAGGTTGTGTCACCAAGAGTGCAGCACACAGACCAAACAAACCGATCGCAAAAAGGTTGCAGGGAATATCAGGCCGCTTTGCGCTTTCTGCAAACAACCAAGCGGTTATCACGACGAAGGCAGGCTTTAAAAATTCAGATGGTTGCAACAAAAATGGCCCAATCGCCAACCAGCGCGTGGCGCCCTTCGCAGAATATCCGATGAAGGGCAGCGCGATCAACGCTAACAGTGTTCCTGCAAGCAGCAGAAACGAGATCCGCCTCACCTGCTTCAGGTTCATGAAAGACGTGCCAATCAATACGATGATCGCGGGCATAATGAAAAACGCGTGGCGTTTCACAAAATGAAAACTGTCATCAATGCGCAACCGTGGTGTCACGGATGGGCTTGCCGAAAGCGACAACACAAAACCGCAAGCCAACAGCATAAGCGCTGCAGCCAAGAGCAATTTATCGACCGTCCACCACCAGTCCGAGACCGGGCTTTTGCGCGCGCGTGACATCATGATGTTTTCATTCCAATCTTTTTAAACCCGTCCAGTGCTGTCACAGCCTCCTTGAAAGCTTCGCCCCGTTTCTCGAAATTCGGAAACTGGTCAAAACTCGCCGCCGCTGGCGAAAGAAGCACCACTTGCTCCGCACCATCCATCTCACTTGCGCGAATGGCGGCGTCAGAAGCTGCATGGTTAACAGCATCTTTCAATGTGCCTGAAATTTCATAAGGAATCGTATCACCCAGTTGGGCAGCGAAATTTCCGGCTGCTTCACCAATCAAATAGGCCTTTGCAACTCTGGAAAAATGAGGGGCAAGAGCAGCGATGCCACCATCTTTTGCCAAACCGCCCAGAATCCAGAAGGACTTTTCAAAGCTTGAAAGCGCAGGGGCTGCGGCTTCCGCATTGGTTGCCTTGGAGTCGTTGATGAAGAGAACTTTGCCGCAATGCCCCACCTGCTCCATGCGATGCGCCAAACCCGGGAAGGTGCGAAAGCCGGATTGAATTTCTTCGTCGCTCAAACCGACAGCGCGGCAAGCCGCATAGGCGGACGCTGCGTTTTGTCCATTGTGGCGACCACGCAACGCGCCAATGTTTTCCAAACTCACGAGTCTGTCACCAACTGCATTGACTAGATTTGTTCCGTCAAAGCCAATTTTGGCAGCCGCATCGCTCTGCCCCGAGATCGTGACGGCATCATCCAGTTGCGCCGCATAAGAAACACAATAATCATCGTCGACGCCGATCACAGCCGTATCACTCGCGGCCACGAGTTGAAACTTGATGTCGCCGTAATTTTTCATCGTGCCATGACGCTCCAGATGGTCTGGCGTCAGGTTCAAAAGCAAACCAACTGTTGGCTTTAGCGATGGTGATGTATCAATCTGATAGGAAGAACATTCAACAACATATGCTTGGTTTTCAGGCGTGTCAGAAATCGGATCGAGATCCAAAACGGCGCGTCCAATATTGCCACCCATCTGCACATCGCGACCAGCTTGTCCCAGCACATGAGCAATAAGAGCCGTTGTGGTGGATTTTCCGTTGGTTCCGGTGATTGCAATAATTGGAGCTGGACGACCCAGTTCATTCATTTGGCGTGAGAACAATTCCACATCGCCAATGATTTCAACACCATTCGATTTCGCCAGATCCACTGTCCAATGGGGCTGTGGGTGTGTCAGCGGAACGCCGGGTGCAAGCACCAATGCGTCAAATTTTGACCAGTCTTCTTCGCGCAAATTCGCGGTAGAAATTCCTGCGACATCGGCATTCGTCACACTGTTGGGGTTGTCATCAAACGCCACAACGTCAGCCCCGCCCGCAAGCAAAGCTTGGGCCGTGACCAAACCAGATCCACCCAAACCAAAAAGGGCAACCCGTTTCCCGTTGAAGACAGAAACCTCGATCATGTGTCTTAAACCAGCCTAACGCAGTTTCAGTGTTGCAAGGCCAAGCAACGCAAACATGATG
>CALHHQ010000127.1 GCA_938030645.1 uncultured Rhizobiaceae group bacterium | reverse complement strand
AAATGCGGATGTCTACAAAGCAAATGCTGCCGCTTACAAAGATAAAATTGAGATTGCCATTCGGCCTTTGCGAGAACGAATTGCCGCTATTGCAGAAGACAAACGTTGGCTGGTCAGCAGTGAAGGGGCGTTCAGTTACTTAGCCCGCGACTTCGGTTTGAAAGAATTGTACCTCTGGCCCATCAACGCAGATGCGCAGGGAACGCCTCAACAAGTCCGAAAGGTCATAGACACGGTGCGCTCGGAAAAAATAGGCGTCATATTTTCTGAAAGCACGGTTTCACCACGTCCCGCCCAGCAAATTGCGCGCGAAACAGGCGCTGTCTATGGAGGCGTTCTTTATGTGGATTCATTGTCGACCCCAGATGGTCCCACGCCGACTTATCTCGATTTATTGCGCGTAACTTCACAAACAATTGCAGACGGATTAGAGCAGTGAACCAAACGTTTGCCGATGACCGCCAAGGGCTCCGTGTTCAAGATGTGACAGTGACTTATCGCAATGGACACACGGCTTTACGCGACACCAGTTTTGAAATTCCACGCGGAACAATTACAGCACTGGTGGGTGTGAACGGCAGTGGTAAATCCACCTTATTCAAAACCATTATGGGCTTTTTGAAGGCTGCAAAAGGCAGCGTGGAAGTCTTGGGTCGTTCCGTTGCAATGGCCATGAAAGCGAACTTGGTCGCATATGTTCCTCAATCTGAGGAAGTGGATTGGACATTTCCGGTGCTGGTGGAAGACGTGGTGATGATGGGTCGATACGGCCATATGAACTTCATGCGCATGGCCAAACAGACGGATAAAGACGCAGTCACCAACGCCCTAAATCGTGTTGGCATGTTGGACTTTCGCAATAGACAGATTGGTGAATTGTCTGGGGGGCAAAAAAAGCGTGTGTTTCTGGCACGTGCGTTGGCGCAAGACAGTCAAGTGATACTGTTGGACGAACCATTCACCGGCGTAGACGTGAAAACAGAAGACTCCATTATTCAGCTTTTACGCGAATTGCGTGATGAGGGGCGTGTCATTCTAGTGTCCACCCACAATCTCGGCAGTGTGCCTGAGTTTTGCGATCGTACTGTTCTCATCAAGGGGACCGTGCTGGCATACGGTCTCACCAAGGAAGTGTTCACGCGAGACAATCTTCAAATGGCTTTTGGTGGCGTATTGCGTCACTTCGTATTGGGTGGCGACGATTTGCATGACGATGATGATGCAAGGCAAGTCACGGTGATATCCGACGATGAGCGCCCGTTTGTTGTTTATCACGATCGTGATGAACCATGATTGAAACTCTTCTGGAACCGCTGCAGTACAGTTATATGACGAACGCGATAATGGTCTCTGCATTGGTCGCTTCTGTATGCGCATTTCTATCGTGCTATCTCATGTTGAAGGGGTGGTCTTTAATCGGTGATGCATTGTCCCATGCCATCGTGCCCGGTGTGGCGGGGGCTTTGATCCTCGGGTTACCGTTTTCTCTGGGCGCATTCATCTCTGGTGGTTTGGCCGCAGCTACGATGCTGTTTTTGACCGAACGAACAGGGCTGAAGGTCGACACAATTATTGGATTGATATTCACATCCTTCTTCGGCCTTGGCCTATTTATGATTTCTCTTTGGCCAACTTCAGTGAACATTCAAACGATCATAAACGGTAATATTCTGGCAATCACACCAGCAGACACTTGGCAGCTTCTAGCGATTGGTGGTGTGACGATGGTGGTGCTCGTGATCAAGTGGAGAGATTTCATGGTGACCTTTTTTGATGAGACCCATGCACGCACCATTGGGCTGAACACGACACTCTTAAAGATTATCTTTTTCGCGATGTTGGCAGCGTCTACTGTTGCTGCGTTACAAACCGTCGGAGCTTTTTTGGTTATTGCAATGGTTGTCACGCCCGGAGCAACCGCGTTTCTCTTAACGGACAGATTTCCTCGACTGATTTTGATCAGTGTCACAATTGGCGCGTTGTCGGCAATTTTTGGAACATATGCGAGCTACTTCATCAACGGAGCCACTGGCGGTGTCATCGTAGTGTTACAAACATTGGTGTTCTTGATTGCATTTGTCTTTGCCCCAACCCACGGCATTTTGGCCTCTCGCCGACGAGCTGCTGATGCACTTGTGGAAGTGGAAGAAACTGCATGATGGAAATTATTGATCAGGCATTGTTTCCGTTACAGTTTGAATTCGTTCAAAACGCATTTTTGATTTCCATTTGTGTGGCTGTGCCCGCTGCATTGCTGTCCTGCTTCCTCGTTCTCAAGGGATGGTCATTGATGGGTGACGCTATCTCTCATGCCGTTCTGCCGGGTATCGTATTGGCTTACCTTGCAGCAATTCCCTTGGCTGTGGGGGCTTTTGTTTCAGGCATGATATGTGCTTTGGCCACTGGTTTCATTGATGAAAACAGTCGTGTGAAACAAGACACCGTCATGGGCGTCGTCTTTTCGGGCATGTTTGGATTTGGTCTGGTGCTTTATACCAAGGTCGACACAGACCTACATCTTGACCATATATTGTTTGGCGACATTCTCGGCATCGGGCCATCGGATCTCGTTGAAAGTGGCTTAATCGCATTGGTTGTAACAGTAGCGATTGGCTTGAAATGGCGCGATCTCATGATGCACGCTTTCGATCCGACTCAAGCAAAAACAGCAGGATTGCCTGTTCGTGTGTTGCACTATGGTCTCTTGTGCATTTTGTCGCTGACCATCGTTGGCGCATTGAAAGCAGTGGGTATCATTCTAGCGATTGCGATGCTTATTGCACCTGGGGCCATTGCGTTCCTGATCACTCGTCAGTTTGGCCCCATGCTTTTAACAGCAGTAGCGATTGCCGTAGGGTCATCACTGCTCGGTATTTATGCAAGCTTATTCATCGACAGCGCGCCGGCTCCGACAATTGTCCTGATCATGACAATCATATTCATCATTGCATTTGTCGTGACCGTAGTACGGGCCCATAAATCAGAATCAACTTACGCGTAGGTGTGAACTGGCGCTCCGGCAAGTGCTGCCATGTTGATCAAACCCCGTGTGGTGATAGATGGCGTCACAATATGACTGCGATTTCCCATGCCCATAAGGATTGGACCAACCTCAATTCCACCTGCAACAGACTTCAGTGAATTCTTCACGCCGCCTGCTGTTTCCGCATTGGAAAACACGAACGCGTTGGCTTGGCCGTTGATGCGGCTGTTGGGCATCATGCGTTCACGAATTTCGGGATCGAGTGCGGCATCAACTGGCATCTCTCCTTCATAGATAAAGTCTAGTTTTTGACCGTCAAGGATTTTGAGTGCGGCTCTCATACGCCGAGCAGATTCCGTGTCCAACGTCCCGAACTGCGAATTGGAACAAAGCGCAACTTGAGGCTCCATTCCAAAACGACGAACATGTCTTGCGGTGCCGATAACACTCTCAGCGATTTGTTCAGGCGTGGGTTCCGGGTTCACATGTGTGTCAGCCACAAATAATGGGCCTGAATCCAAAATGAGCAAAGACAAAGCGCCTGTTGCTTTGAGTTCCGGCGTTTCCAACATTTGTTGTACGTAATTCAGATGCCACAGGTAATTGCCAAACGTGCCGCAGATCATACTGTCAGCTTCTCCACGATGCACCATGACGCTTGCAATAACCGTGGTGTTCGTGCGCAAAACAGCCTGCGCCAATGTTGGCGAAATGCCCTGCCGCGCCATAACGTGATGGTAGGTTTCCCAATACTCGCGATAGCGGTGATCGCTCTCCGGATTCACAACGTCGAACTTACTCGATAGGTTTTCGGGAATGCCAAATTTATCGCATCGATGATTTATGACTTCTGGTCGGCCAATCAGAATAGGCTGATCATTGGTTTCTTCCAACATGGCCATAGCGGCACGCAAAACCCGTTCATCTTCGCCCTCCGCAAACACGATGCGCCTTGACTGAGATTTTGCGACTTCAAAGACGGGTCGCATAATCATAGACGAGCGATAAATCGTGGCGTTGAGCCCTTCGATATAGGCATCAAAGTCAGCAAGCGGACGTTGCGCGACTTTGGTCTCCATGCCGGCTTTGGCAACTGCGCCCGCTACAACGGCAAGCAATCTTGCATCGAATGGTTTGGGAATAAGATATTCAGGTCCGAATTGAAGGTCCTCGTCCCCATAGACTTCTGCAGTTTCTGCTGATGATGTTTTACGTGCCAAGGCCGCTATACCTTCCACACAGGCGATCTGCATTTCGTCGTTGATTTCTGTGGCACCAACATCAAGTGCACCGCGGAAAATGAACGGAAAGCAAAGAACATTGTTCACCTGGTTTGGATAGTCTGATCGCCCAGTCGCCATAATGGCATTGGGCGAAACGGCGTAAACTTCTTCTGGCATGATTTCTGGCTTGGGATTGGCCAGTGCAAATATGATGGGATCAACCGCCATGCGTTTGACCATATCTTGGGTCAAAACACCTGGGCCAGACAATCCTAGAAATAGGTCTGCGCCGTCAATGACATCGTCCAAAGTGCGCAAATCACTCTTTTGAGAAAACGCTGCTTTTTGCTCCGTCATTTCTTCTGTGCGGCCCTCATAAACAAGGCCAGCAATGTCGCACAGCCAAATATTCTTGCGTTGCACACCAAGTTTCAAAAGCATGTTGAGGCAGGCAATGCCAGCGGCACCACCGCCAGTGGACACAATCTTGATATCTTTGAAATCTCGATTTGTGAGATGAAGAGCATTCTTCGCAGCTGCACCCACGACAATCGCCGTTCCATGTTGGTCATCGTGGAACACGGGAATGTTCATCCGTTCGCGGCAGATTTTTTCAACAATGAAACAATCTGGCGCTTTAATATCTTCCAGATTGATCGCTCCGAATGTGGGCTCCAACGCGATCACATGCTCTGCCAGCTTTACAGGATCGCTTTCATTCAATTCGATGTCGAAGCAATCGATATGCGCGAACTGTTTAAACAGAACAGCCTTACCTTCCATGATGGGTTTAGAAGCAAGCGCGCCTATGTTTCCGAGTCCTAATGCGGCCGAGCCATTGGAAACCACCGCCACAAGATTACCACGTGCCGTATAGTTTGATGCCATATTTGGATCTTTATGAATGGCCATGCTGGCTTCGGCCACACCAGGCGAATAAGCCAAAGACAAATCTCGTGGGTTCGCCAACGGTTTTGTGGGCCGAACTTCCAACTTTCCGGGCTTAGGAAACTGGTGATAGCGAAGGGCAGGTGTGAGGGTGTCTTTGGTGTTACTCATGAAGTCGCTCTGTCGCTGATCGAAAATATGTGAAGACGAGACCATGGCATAGCATTTCAGCTTTGCAACAGGCTTCTTGAACGTGGCACACTAAAAGAAAGGGGCCACCATGAAAACCATGGCAGCCCCTTAAAAATTTGATGCGACGAGAAACTTATTTCAATGCAGCATCTGTGATTTCAGACGTCCATGCGCCTTCTGGTTTCTTGGTAATCACGGGGTCAGAGCCTGCGCCAAGAAGTGTCGCAACGGTGCGCTCGTAATCCGCTTTATCAAGTGCGCCGTTTGAACCGGCGGTCAGCTTAGCAATTTCGCCCATCATACGTTTTTGATGCTTTTCGGTTTGTGCTCCAGACGCATCATTTTCCAGTACGATTTCAGCAGCCTCATCCGAATTTGCTTCAGCGTATTTCCAGCCTTTCATGGAAGCACGCACAAAACGAACCATCTTATCTTTGAAAGCAGCGTCTTTCAGCTTGTCTTCCATGACGTAAATACCGTCTTCCAAAGTTGCGACGCCTTCGTCTTCATATTTGAACGTGATGAGATCGTCAGCGGACAAACCAGCATCAATGATTTGCCAGTACTCATTATATGTCATCGTAGACACACACGCCGCTTGCTTCTGTAAAATCGGGTCCACATTGAAACCCTGTTTCAAGACTTTCACACCGTCTGCGGAGCCATCGGTTTTAATACCAAGTTTGCTCATCCACGACAGGAACGGATATTCGTTGCCGAAGAACCAAACACCAAGTGTTTTGCCTTTGAAATCTGCAGACGTTTTGATGCCGGAATCTTTGCGACACGTCAGCATCATGCCAGATGATTTAAATGGCTGCGCGATGTTAACCAGTGGCACACCTTTCTCGCGGGTTGCCAATGCAGAAGGCATCCAGTCGAGAACAACGTCAGCACCGCCACCTGCAAGAACTTGAGCCGGTGCGATGTCTGGTCCGCCGGGTTTGATTTCGACATCAAGGTCTTCTTCTTTGTAGAAGCCTTTGTCTTTTGCCACGTAGTAGCCAGCAAACTGTGCTTGCGTGACCCATTTTAGCTGCAGCGTCACTTTATCTGCAGCTTGTGCGGCCATAGCGGAGAATGACAGCGCTGATGCTGCCAAGAGTAGGGTGAGTTTTTTCATGTTGTAGTCTCCCTGTTGTGTCCAGTCTCAGTGTCGAGAGGACCGGATTGATGGATGCCAGAATGTAACGGCACGTTCGATCAATGCGACCGTTCCGTAAAATGCGGAACCGGCAAGCGCCGCCACCGCGATCTCGGCCCACACCATGTCGACATTCATGCGTCCCACTTCCGTAGAAATGCGAAAGCCCATACCGACAATGGGTGTTCCAAAGAATTCAGCCACGATTGCACCAATGAGCGCAAGGGTGGAATTGATTTTCAGTGCGTTGAAAATAAATGGGGCTGCTGCTGGCAAACGCAGTTTGGTCAGCGTTTGCCACCATGAGGCCGCATATGTGTTCATCAAATCTCGTTCCATGTGGTTGGCTGCCGCAAGACCCTGCACTGTGTTCACCAGCATGGGGAAGAAGGTCATGATCACCACAACGGCCGCTTTGGACTGCCAGTCAAACCCGAACCACATTACCATGATTGGCGCGACACCAACGATGGGAAGAGCAGATACGAAGTTTCCGATAGGCAACAGGCCGCGCTGCAAAAATGGTGAGCGATCAATGAGCAGAGCAACTGCAAAGCC
>CALHHQ010000126.1 GCA_938030645.1 uncultured Rhizobiaceae group bacterium | reverse complement strand
CGAAATCACTACGCGAAGAAGCATGGTCCCGTTTGGAAAACGATTTGGATATGGCAAAATTGGAAAGCCTGACCACAGAGATTGCTTTTGATGATCTCATTGGCGCGGCAAATGATATTGTAGAAGGCAAGATCCGTGGCCGAGTTGTTGCTACGATCTAAATAAAATCAGTCACGGCCCGGCAGAACTCTGTCGGGCGGGCGGTGTCCATCGAAGAATGTGCGAATGTTGATCAGCACTTTCTCACCCATCTCAATACGACCTTCAACGGTTGCTGACCCCATATGCGGAAGCAAGACCAATTTGCCTTCTTCAGCAAGTTTCAACATGCGGGGTGATACGGCTGGCTCGTTTTCAAAAACATCCAGTGCTGCGCCAGAAATGCTGCCTGCTTCGAGACAATCCATCAAAGCGGATTCATCGATGATCTCACCGCGCGCCGCGTTGACGATATAGGCCGTTGATTGAATGAGCTTCAATCGGCGTTCTGACAACAAATGATACGTCGCTGGTGTGAATGGGCTGTTGACTGAAATGATGTCCACGCGCGCCAACATTTGGTCGAGGCTGTCCCAATAGGTGGCTTCTAGCTCTTGTTCCAAATCCGGGTGGGCGCGTTCGCGGTTGTGATAATGGATCGACAAACCAAATGCTTTCGCGCGTCGCGCAACAGCCGATCCAATGCGTCCCATACCAACAATACCAAGGCGCTTTCCTGTGACACGGCGACCCAACATCCATGTTGGAGACCAGCCCGGCCAACCGTCTGGGTTGGACATGACTTTAGCGCCTTCGACCAATCGACGCGGCACAGCCAGAATCATAGCCATGATCATGTCGGCCGTGTCATCGGTCAAAACTTGCGGCGTATTGGTGACTGTGATGCCACGTTTGGCCGCTGCAGCAATATCAATGTTGTCTGTTCCGTTGCCAAAGTTTGCGATTAATTTGAGCTGATCGCCTGCATTGGCGATGACAGATTCATCAATTTTGTCGCTGACGGTTGGTACCAGCACATCGGCTTTTGCAACTGCTGCGTTCAACTCTTCTTGCGTGAGGGGAGTATCTTCGAGATTGAGATCAGTCTCGAAAAGTTCACGCATCCGCGTCTCGATAGAATCTGGAAGTTTTCGTGTGACCACCACATGTGGTTTCTTACCTGTCATGTGTCACTCACCATAAAATGATTGTATTTTCTCATGTGCCATTGCCCCTTTTAGCACGAAATTTGAGCTTGCTGTTTAAAAAATCCGCAAATCAAGACTTCGTTAACCATCCTTATTGAGAGCGGTTTAACCGAACTCCGCCATAGTCCGTTCACTATACCGGCTTTCGCACAGCCGGAACTTTTTAACAGACAAACATCGTAACGCAATGGGGCAACTTTTGCGACCGTTTGGGCAATGCAGGGAATTCAGTTACGTGCCGAAAATTCAGCAATCGAATATGTTCAAAGTATCGAAAATCCACGTTTTTGTGACGTGCCTGATCATGCTTGGGGTCGCTTTAGGTGCTTTTTCCGAAGCGGCTTATGCTGCTGACAAAGAAAAAGCTGGCCGAGAGACAGGTTTGCCGCTTCCACGTTTTGTCAGTTTAAAAGCAAAGTCTGTGAATCTCCGTGTTGGCCCGGGGCGCAAATATAAAATTGCGTGGCACTACCGGAAAAAGGGTTTGCCAGTTGAAGTGATCCAGGAGTTCGATCAATGGCGCCGTATTCGCGACTCCGAAGGCTCAACGGGTTGGGTGCTTCATTCGCTATTGTCCAGCAAGCGCACTGCGATCCTTGCACCTTGGGATGTGCGGAAAGATGGTGCTGTAACTCGTGCGACTTTCCATGAGGGCAAGAAAAATGCTCACAAAAACGCTTCGACTGTCGCCAAACTTCAGTCCGGGTTATTGGTGGACGTTGATGAATGTGATTCTGGCTGGTGCAAAGTAGAAGCGCAAAACGTCGGATTTTACCTGAAGCAGTACAAACTTTGGGGTGTGTACCCTGATGAAGGTATTGAAGGCTAAAAGCTGTTACGTCTTTTTACGAAGACGAACGATTACATCCACACGGGCAATTTCCATGCCTTCTGGCGCTTCGGGCAAATCTGAAACATTGATTTGCGATGCGGGCACATCCACCACGCGATTTTCGTTTTCAATGAAAAAATGGTGGTGGTCGGTGGTGTTGGTGTCGAAATATGTTTTCGAGGATTCAACTGCAACGGCTCGCAACAACCCAGCGTCGGTAAATTGATGGAGGGTGTTATAGACGGTCGCTAAAGACACATCGACCTTCGCGCCTAAAGCTTCTTCATGCAGCGCCTCAGCGGACACGTGCCGATTGCCCTGAGAATAGAGCAAGTGGGCCAATGAAAGACGTTGTTTGGTAGGCCGAAGCCCAGCATCGCGTAGTTTTGAAGACAAATCTAAGGCTTCGCTTCCGTCTGCGGATGCTGAGCGATCGTCTTTAAAATTCTGCGAAAAGGTCATCGCCGTAAATTCCATGTCTCTGATAGCCAAGGTATTCTGGCCGCTGGGCCTTGAAGATAGGTCAGAGCATGCGAATCTGCAAGTTGCCAGTTTGACACGGCAACACCACGCTCGGGTCTTGATTAACGCCCAAACAGTGCTGGCATGTGCTCGATTTCTAAATTATAAGCCCATGAACGATTTGTGTAAAATGACCAAGGGCGTGTTGATCAATATGGCTGAGCAAAAATCCAGTTACACACACGAAGAGATTCTGACTTGCGGGCGTGGTGAGATGTTTGGACCGGGCAATGCCCAGTTGCCCTTGCCTCCAATGCTGATGTTTGATCGTATCACGGACATTTCTGAGACTGGTGGAGAAAAAGGCAAAGGCTATATCCGTGCTGATTTCAAAATTCACAAAGACCTTTGGTTTTTCCCTTGTCATTTTGAAGGCGATCCTGTGATGCCGGGTTGTCTCGGCCTTGATGCTTTGTGGCAGTTGACCGGGTTTTATCTCGGTTGGTTAGGCGAGCCTGGCAAAGGCCGCGCCATATCCACAGGTGAAGTCAAATTTACAGGTATGGTCACGCCAGAAACCAAACTTGTAGAATATGAAATTGACTTCAAACGCGTAATGCGCGGGCGCCTTGTTTTGGGCATAGCCAACGGCCAGGTGAAAGCTGATGGTGAAACTGTGTTTACCGCACAAGACTTGCGTGTCGCACTTTTCCAATAACAGCGAACATCAGAATTTCTCATCTGCCATTGAATAAGGCAGACGCATGGCTCATGTTCGCACCGAGCAATAGTTTCATCCTGGTTTTGAAATAGATGAAACCGGAATTCACGAGAAGGGACCAATATATGAAGCGGGTCGTGGTCACCGGAATGGGGATTGTTTCCTCAATTGGCAATAACTCTCAAGAGGTTTTAGCTTCTTTGAGAGAAGCAAAATCAGGCATTTCATTTTCAGATGATTTTGACGAACACGGCTTTCGTTGTCGCGTTCAAGGCGCCCCTGATTTGGATCCGTTTGAGACCTTGGATCGAAGAACAGTTCGGTTCATGTCGAAGGGCACCGCTTGGAACTATATCGCTATGGAACAGGCGATAAATGACGCAGGTCTAGAATCGTCTGATGTTGTAAACCCACGCACGGGCATCATCATGGGGTCCGGCGGCCCCTCAACGAAAACAATCGTTGAAGCTGCCGCTAAAACCGTTGAAACAGGATCACCCAAACGTATTGGCCCAACGGCTGTGCCCAAAGCCATGAGTTCCACTGCCTCTGCGGTGTTGGCCACTCAGTTTGAAATCAAAGGCGTGAACTATTCGATTTCGTCCGCTTGCGCCACATCAAATCATTGCATCGGCAATGCATATGAAACCATTCAAGTGGGCAAACAGGACGTTGTTTTCGCCGGCGGGTCCGAAGATCTGGATTGGACAATGTCTAACCTGTTCGATGCCATGGGCGCGATGTCTTCAAAATACAATGATACACCAGCGACCGCTTCACGTGCATTTGACGTGTCCCGTGATGGTTTTGTTATCGCCGGTGGTGCGGGTGTTCTTGTTCTTGAAGAGTTGGAACATGCCAAAGCACGCGGTGCTAAGATTTACGGTGAAATCGTCGGCTACGGCGCCACGTCAGATGGCTACGACATGGTCGCTCCCTCTGGCGAAGGTGCAAAGCGCTGCATTGAAATGGCAATGGCTGGCGTGAACAATAAGCTTGATTATATCAATCCCCATGCAACCTCCACTGGCGTTGGCGATGCCAAAGAATTGGAAGCGTTGCGAGAAATTTTTGGTGCAGATGACTGTGCTCCAATTTCCGCCACCAAGTCTTTGACGGGTCATTCACTTGGCGCAACGGGTGTCCAAGAGGCGATTTACTCATTGCTGATGATGCAAAACAGTTTCATTTGCGAAAGTGCGCACATCACTGAAATCGATCCAGACTTTGCAGATATGCCAATTGTGCGTGAACGTCGCGACAATGCTGAAATCAACACCGTCCTTTCAAATTCATTCGGCTTCGGCGGCACAAATGCGTCGCTGGTGTTCCAGCGCTACGCGTAACCTAAATAGATAAGAACAAAACTATGACTGAACTACAGTCCAATATAATGGCGGGAAAACGCGGCCTCATTATGGGAGTGGCGAACGACCATTCCATCGCATGGGGCATTGCCAAAACTCTCGCGGCGCATGGCGCTGAACTGGCCTTTACATATCAAGGAGAAGCTTTTGGTCGACGCGTAAAACCGCTGGCTGAATCTCTGGGATCATCCATGCTTTTACCTTGCGATGTTGAAGATTTGGAATCTGTCGATTCTGTGTTTGAGGCGTTGAAACAGGAATGGGGAAAAATTGATTTTCTTGTTCATGCGATTGGCTTTTCAGACAAGAACGAATTGAAGGGCCTCTATGCGGACACGTCCAGAGACAATTTCTCCAAGACGATGGTCATTTCATGCTTCTCGTTCACTGAACTCGCCAAACGTGCTTCAGAATTAATGACTGATGGCGGCTCCATGATCACATTAACTTATGGTGGGGCATCGCGCGTGATGCCAAACTACAACGTGATGGGCGTGGCCAAAGCGGCTCTTGAAGCCAGCGTTCGCTATTTGGCGTCAGATTACGGTCCAAACAACATCCGCGTGAATGCAATCTCTGCCGGGCCAGTGCGCACATTGGCAGGTGCAGGGGTTTCTGATGCCCGTGAAATGTTTAACTTCCAGAAACGCAATGCGCCACTTCGCAGAACAGTGTCTCTAGACGAAGTTGGCGGATCTGCTTTGTATCTATTGTCGGAACTATCTGGCGGCGTGACAGGCGAAGTTCATTTTGTGGATTCTGGATATTCCACAATTTCAATGCCCAACATTGAAGAATTGAAATCGATGGGGTCAGAACCAAAATCTTAAGCGGTCCTATACCGTCGACTATTGAATGAGCTTGAGCTGATTTCCTTTGAACTCAAATTTCTTGAGTTTGTTCAAAAAGGTCATACCCAATAGCGCCTTGGTCAGTGAAGTATCTCTCAAAACTGCCGTGCGTACATTTCTGACAACAATACCGTTGATGCGAATTTCTTTGATAACAGCACGTGCGAAAGATGTTCGTCCGTTGGCTGTGTCTGCAAAATTGTGAAAATCACTGTCGCGCAGGTTGATACCAATGCGTTGGGCTGTCGATCGATTGATTGTCACGGAAGAGGCGCCGGTATCAACAAGCACCTGAACGTGCAGCCCATTCATGCTGCTGTTGAAATCAAACTGCCCGCCAGCATTGCGATATCCAATTGCCGTTCTCGGCCCACTTGAATTTGTGGAGACTGAGTTCACATTCTCAGTGTGATTGCCTTGATACACATTCATCAATTTTGGTGCTGCAAGAGCAACCCCAACAACGGCGACAGCCATGTATAAAATCTGGTTCATCAACTTCACCTCTCCACCAACTGACCGTGCAGATTAGAGAGGGCAAGCTAAGAAGTTTCTAAGCGGTTGGGTTAAGCTTTTCTAAAGCCAACCGCCATCAATGACGTAGTTTTGGTTCGTACACGCGGCTGATTCGTCCGACGCAAAGAACAATGTTGGTCGCGCAATGTCGTCCGGTTCCAGAAACCTTTGCAGACATTGGTTTTTGAAAACATCCGCTTCACCCTCTGGTGTCAGCCAAAGTTCTTTCTGTCGTTCGGTCATAATCCAACCAGGCGCAATGGAATTCACGCGAATGTTGAACTGACCAAAATCTTTCGCCAAAGAACGGGTCAGGCCCAGAACAGCAGATTTGGCAGATGTGTAACACGCCATTCCGCCATTTCCGATCATCCAAGACGTGGACCCCATATTGATAATAGAGCCGCCGCCAAGAGACTTCATGTCTTCGATCACGGCTTGCGCTGCAAAGAATTGATGCTTGATATTGATGGCAAAACGCTCGTCCCAATATTCAGGCGTAATGTCTTCAAATGCATGGCGTTGATCGTGCGCAGCATTGTTGACCAACACGCCAATGGGCCCAAACGCTGAACGAATTTCACCAATTGCGCTTTGCAGTGCGTTTGTATCCGTGATGTCGCAATTCAGATAGCTGACTGTGAAGCCTGCATTGCTCAATTCGGTTTCAAGCGCGCGCGATGCTTCCTCTGCAATATCAAGAAAGCCGACCTTGCAGCCCTGATGCGCAAAGTGCCGCGTCAAGGATTCACCAATGCCGCTGCCGCCACCTGTTATGACAACTGTTTTACCTTTAAGGCTAGGGTAGGTGGCCACTTCGTTCATGATCAAGAACCTTACTTCGTACCGTACATGCGATCGCCAGCATCGCCGAGGCCGGGAACAATATATCCATTTTCATTCAATCGCTCATCAATGGCCGCAGTGTAAATGGGAACATCTGGCAGCGCTTTCCGAAAGTTTGCAATTCCCTCAGGCGCAGCAAGCAAACACAAGAAGCGAATATCTTTTGCGCCGCTAGCTTGCAGTTTTTCAATTGCAGCGGTGGCTGAATTTGCTGTGGCCAACATGGGGTCCACGGCAATCACCACACGGTCACTGAGATCATGAGGTGCTTTGTAATAATACTCTATGGCTTCCAACGTCTCATGGTCACGATAAAGGCCCACGTGGGCAACCCGAGCGGAAGGCACCAAATCCAGCATACCTTCCAGCAAGCCATTGCCTGCGCGCAGGATGGACGCGAAGACCAGCTTCTTGCCCTTAAGAACAGGCGCATCCATCTCTTCCATGGGAGTTTCAATTTTCTTGGTCGTCAATTCCAGATCACGAGTGACTTCGTAACAAAGCAAAAGCGATATTTCTCGCAGCAGTCGTCTGAAACTGCCAGTCGACGTGCCTTTGTCGCGCATAATGCTTAACTTATGCTGCACGAGCGGGTGGTCAACGAGGGTTACTCCGTCCATGGAAGCCTCCTTAGAAATGGATTGTTTCGAGTGTCTTAATCCCATCTTCACCCAGCACAAGGGTTTCGTCCATGGGCAAGCAAATCAACTGTGAGTTTCCAACCGTTTCAACAACTTTGAGCGGGTAGGTTCGTCTAAAAACGCGGCTTCTAAAGCAGTGCGTGTGAACGTGTTAATCGTCTCATCATCAAACCCAAACGCATTGGCTGCCAAATCATATTCACGGTTAAGTGTGGTGTGAAAAAACGGTGGATCATCTGAATTGATGGTAACAGGCACACCTGCTTCGTGAAGCATTCGCAATGGGTGGGTTTCAAAACTGTCATATACACCAAGTGAAATATTTGAACCCGGGCAGACTTCTAAAACGATATTTTCATCGCGCAGTCGCGCCATTAACTCAGGGTCTTCAATGGAACGCACTCCATGTCCGATGCGCATAACACCAAGATGATCCAGGCAATCGCGAACACTTTGAGCGCCTGCAAATTCCCCAGCATGGGCAGTTAATCCCAAACCCGCATCAGCAGCAACGGCATAGGCTGGTGCAAACTCGCTCACATCAAAAATACGCTCGTCACCCCCCATGCCAAAACCAGTCACCATAGGGTGAGGATTTTCGGCAATGGTTTCCGCGACTGCCAATGCCGACTCTGGTCCCAAGTGGCGAACGCAGGTCATAATAATCCGGCCTTCAATTCCTGTCTGCACCTTTGCATCTTCGATACCTGCAGCCATAGCTTCGACCAGGTCATTGTACCCAATACCCATCAATGCAGCATGGTCAGATGATCCAAATATCTCACCGTAAATGCAATTTTGATCGGCCAGTTTGGAGAAATAGTCATACGTTAAAAGGCGGTAATCATCAGGCGTTCTAAAGACACTTGATGCGCGGTCGTAAGCTTTAAGAAACGTTGTAAAATCAGACCAGACATATTTGCCGTCTTTGATGATACTGCCCATATCCAGATCGTATTTTTGAGCAAGTCGCAACACGAGGTCTGGGTCAGCAGCACCTTCAATATGGCAATGAATCTCCGCTTTCAGCAACGACATATCGAGTTCCTAGATGAGACTTGTTCCATGGGGCCCAGATGACAAACCCAGATGCTTTGCAACAGTTGCCCCAATATCTGCAAATGTATCGCGTTGCCCCAGATTTCCAGTTGGCAAGCTGGGTCCAATAACCAGAACGGGCACTTGTTCGCGTGTGTGTTCTGTCCCTGTCCAAGTGGGGTCATTGCCGTGATCGGCAGTGATGATCATCATATCGCCATCGCGCAATTTCGCCAAAAGTTCTGGCAAGCGCTTGTCGAATTCTTCAAGACAGTTTGCATATCCAGGCACATCGCGGCGATGCCCATAAAGTTGATCAAAGTCCACAAAGTTTGTGAACACAAAGTCACCATCGGATGCATCATCCATCGCTTGCAGCGTGGCATCGGTCATCGCATCATTGCCGTTCGCCTTGCGTACATCTGTAACCCCACGATGGGCGAAAATATCAGCAATCTTTCCAACTGCAAAAATGCTGCGATCATCGTCTTCCAAACGGTCAAGAAGAGTAGGTTGTGGCGGCGGGACAGAATAGTCTCTGCGATTGGCAGTGCGCTCGAAACTGTCGCGCGACTTCCCCAGAAATGGTCTCGCGATCACACGTCCAATGTTTAGAGGATCAACCAGTTTTCGCGTGAGTGCGCAGAGTTTGTAAAGTCGTTCAAGACCAAAAAAATCTTCATGGGCGGCAATTTGAAGAACCGAATCTGTTGATGTGTAGACAATGGGTTTGCCAGACTGGATATGTTCGTCACCATAGTCGTCTATTACGCCAGTTCCGGATGCGTGTTTGCAAGCCAACAGACCGGGAAGTTCTCCGCCTTTAATGATTGCGTCTATCAAATCGTCAGGAAATGCGGGAACGGTTTTGGGAAAATAGCCCCAGTCTTTGTCAAGCGGCACGCCTGCCATTTCCCAATGGCCCGTTATGGTGTCTTTGCCGCGTGACACTTCTTTCGCTGCTGCCCAGCCTGCTTCCGCAGTCTCTGAAAACGTAAAACCCGTAGGTGCCGAACCACACGCCAATTCAGCTGCAAAACCAAGTCCGTACTTTTCAAGGTTTGGCAACTTCAAAGGGCCATTGCGCAAACCGTCTTGATCACCACCGCCGGAAGCGCAAACGGATGCGATGTGACCTATCGTGTTGGATCCTTCATCACCAAATTCATGGGCATCCTCTGCGCCGCCGATGCCGACGGAATCCAAAACAAATAGAAATGCACGCGCCATGTTGGGTCTCCTAAAATTCGTCACCCATCATGGATGAAGCAGCAAGGCGGGTCAAAGCTCAATAGCCGACCGAAACCAAATAAAGGCCATGGGCCGGAGCGACGGGCGCGCAAGCTTTTCGATCACGTGCATTCAGCGACTTTTCTAAGTCTTTACGGGTCCACTTGCCTTCACCTACCAATTTAAGGGCCCCTGCAAATGAACGAACCTGATTGTGCAAATAGGATCGTGCTGTCGTCGAAATTTCTGTAACCGTAACGCCGTGTAGATCGCGTTGGGATGCTTCCAGAGTGTCGAGTGTTTTTACGGGGGATTTCGCCTGACATTCGGTCGAACGAAATGTTGTGAAATCATGCTCTCCCAGCAATGAAGTCGCGGCTTCGTTCATAGCATCAACATCAAGTTCTTGTTTCACATTCCAAGCGCGGCCGCGCTCTACAGTGAGCGGAGCGCGCCGTGCAATGATGCGATAAACATAGTGCCGCTGGATTGCAGAAAACCGAGCGTGAAAGTCTTCATCCGTAATCTGGCAATCCGTAATCGCGACCGTTTCCCCAGCTTGTCGCATTTGTGCGTTCAGAGCTTCCATTAAGCGAAATGGAACCCATGGCCGTTGCAAATCAGCATGGGCGATTTGACCGAGCGCATGAACGCCCGCGTCAGTGCGGCCTGCGCCTTGTACAATTGGGTCAATCTCTCCGATCTTCACAAGCGCATTTTCAATGGCACCCTGCACCGAGGCCATATCCACTTGTCGCTGCCAACCCACATATGGGCTGCCATCATATTCGATGGTCAGGCGATATCGTTGAGTGTCAGTCAAGACGGTTTCCAACTTGTAATGCATTGCCTAGCAAAAATTCGTCCGATGACATCGCCTTGGATCCCGCTTTTTGTAGGTAGGTTAGCTGAACGCTTCCTTCACCACATCCAATCACCAAACCATCGGTCAGGATTTCACCGACGTTTCCATTCTCATGGCTGGTCTGTACTTGGAGAATTTTTACGCGTTGAAGTTTTCCACCCAACTCCATCTCGCACCATGCGCCTGGAAAAGGGGATAGCCCCATTATGTGATGCTGAACGTCCTCACTCGACTTAGACCAATCAATCCGTGTTTCATCTTTTGAAATCTTAGGCGCGTACTCGATACCCTCGTTTGACTGTTCGACAAGTTGCAGATCGCCCCTTTCCAGTAGGTCCATGGCTTGAACCATAAGGTCAGCACCCAATAACGAAAGATCATCATGCAGAGCGCCAGCGGTCATTTCGGGTGTGATATCGATGCGGCCAGTTAATGCGACAGGCCCCGTATCCAATCCCACATCCATCTTCATAATCATGACGCCAGTTTCATGATCGCCAGCCATAATGGCTCGTTGAATGGGTGCTGCGCCACGCCACCGTGGTAAAAGTGAAGCGTGACTATTGAAGCAACCATATTGAGGTGCATTCAAAATAGGCTCTGGTAAGAGAAGCCCATAAGCGACCACAACTGCAACATCTGCATCGAGGGCCGCAAAATCAGCTTGTTCGTCTGCGCCTTTCAGGCTTGTTGGGTGTCTCACTTCGACACCCAATGCTTCGCTTGCAAGTTGAACGGGAGAAGGTTTTAGCTCCAGCCCGCGACGGCCAGCAGGGCGGGGAGGTTGCGTGTAGCAACAAACAATTTCATGCCCTGCCGCATGGAGCGCACGCAAAGTTGGAACTGAAAAGTCAGGCGTTCCCATAAAGACGATGCGCAAAGCCATTCAATTTCCAATTGTCGTGTTGTGAACGTGAAGCGTTGGGTTCAACCAATGAACTTGGTGCTGTTTTGCTTGGCGATTTTGGTGAATTTTCGAATAACCATATCGCGCTTCAATTTTGAGATATGATCGACAAAAAGAGTGCCATTCAAGTGGTCATACTCGTGTTGAATGCATGTCGAGAGCAAACCATCTGCTTCAAGCACTTGTTCTGCGCCGTCTCTATCTTGATACTTCACAGTGACACTTTCTGGACGCTCCACATCTGCAAAGAAGTCTGGAATGGAAAGACAGCCTTCTTCGTACACACTTGGTACATCCGACCATGCAACAATTTCAGGGTTGATCATGAAGATCGGATCACGTTTGTCTTCATCAGATTCGCCCCGAATGGGTTCTCCATCCCCATCTTCTTCGTTCTCGGCGCGCTCCGAGCAATCCACTGTGAAAATGCGCAATGGCTCACCCACTTGTATAGCTGCAAGACCAATGCCTGGTGCGTCATACATAGTCTCAAGCATATCATCCAAGAACGCGTGCAATTGATCATCGAACCGTTCAACAGGTTTGGATTCAACCCGCAATATTGGGTCTGGGATATGAACTATGGGCAATATGGACATGGCGTTGAAATAAGCCCTTCACGCAGAAGGGTCAACGGTAGAAACGAGGTTGAAAATATTTCAGATGTTCGCGTTTTATTCTCTTGTTCGAATCGGATAGAGTTATCGAATGGAAGCACTTCAACTTGAAAAAACACTCGTAATCATCGGCGACACCGTTCTGAGTCGCAGCGACGGTGTGCTTATTTTGGGCGCCATGCTTGTGGTCATTGCGCTCTTATTGCTGTTTGCAATTTGGCGCGGCAATCGTCGTCGTCAATATGAGGACATGATGCAAAGACGGGCCGCAGAAGAACGCGCGCGCGATGCTGAAATGCGTATGGCAGAACTCGTGGCTGCACAAAATGAACTGACAGGCCGTTTGGCTTCGGTTCAAGAAAACGTCACGACCAGCCAGGTGGCGTTTTCAAAACAGCTTGATGAACGACTAACGGGTGTAACCGGCCACGTTTCTCAATCTCTCGCAAACACAACAAAAACAACGCAAGAAAGTCTCACCAAACTGCAGGAGCGTTTGGCTGTGATTGATGTGGCGCAAAATAACATTCAGTCATTGGCGCAAGATGTTGTTGGCTTGCAGGCTATTTTGCAAAACAAACAGACCCGCGGTGCATTTGGTCAAAGCCGTATGGAAACTATCGTGCAAGATGGTTTGCCCATGGGCGCTTACGAATTTCAAACAACGCTTTCCAACAGCAAACGGCCAGATTGCACGATCAAAATGCCAAACGATGCGCCTAAATTGGTCATTGATGCAAAGTTTCCTTTGGAAGCATGGAATCTCATTCGCGAAGCAGAAAACGCAGAAAGCAAGAAAGCAGCATCGGCTCAGTTCAAACGGGATATGGATGTTCATATTTCAGACATTGCTGAAAAATACCTCATTCCCGGCGAGACCCAAGACACAGCCTTTCTGTTTGTTCCGTCTGAATCCATTTTTGCCGAGATTCATGAAAACTTTGAAGGCATTGTTCAAAAGGCACATAAATCTCGCGTCGTGATCGTATCACCGTCACTTTTGATGTTGTCGATACAAGTCATTCAAGCGGTGTTGAAAGATGCGCGCATGCGCGAACAGGCTCACTTGATTCAAGGAGAGGTGATGAAATTCTCTAAAGATTTGGGTCTGTTGGATGAACGCATCGCAAAACTCAAGTCTCATCATGATCTGACCGGCAAAGACATCGACAGTATTTTGATCTCAACACGCAAGCTCACACGCCATGGTGAACGTATTGAAGCGTTGGAGTTTGGCGCAAATCAAGTTCAGGAAAATGAAAAAGGCGAGGTCGGAAAACCGTTCTTGCGCGCGATTGATGGCGGAGACTGAAGTCTAAAAGAGGCAGTTTAAACCGCCTCTCGAAATTGAATTGCGCCTCAAAATGAAATCAGACTCAATCAATTCGTGCGCCGCATCCGTGGTCCCTTTGTCACTTGATAATATTTCACTGGGCTCTTTGCCATAATTGGTATCGCTTTCAAAAAGCCAAAATTGGGGACGTCCATATTTTCGAATTCTCTGAAGATTTTGTAGCAGGGTGCTGACTTTGTGCAGCCATTGTGAGAAGAGTGTTCCAGTTATTTTGAATAAAGCAGTCGCCGTCTCTCAATGGTTCAAAGCTCCCAAAGACAACATGATTTTCCAGTATTGATTGGCGATATTGGTGGCACGAATGCGCGCTTCCAGATTATTGAGAGTTCCTGTTCTGAAGCTATTTCATTTGATGCAGTTAAGACCCAAAGTTTTGAAACCGTGGAAGAAGCAATATTACGCTCTGTTTTAACAAAAACGCGACTGGTTCCACGCACAGCAATACTCGCAGCAGCAGGCCCGATCACAAATGTGGGAATCGATCTGACCAATTGTGATTGGTCTATAGATCACAACAGTTTTCTAAATGATGGGCCGTTTCAAGAGCTCATTTTAATGAATGACTTTGAAGCGCAAGCTTTGGCTTTGCCGTTTTTGGAACCCAGCGACTTGCAATGGCTCGGTGGTCCTAAAAACCTGCCAAATTCAAATCGCACCAAAGCTGTGCTTGGACCTGGTACTGGGTTGGGCGTGGCCAGCCTTGTGCGTGCAGGTGGGCAATGGATTCCTGTTGCAGGAGAGGGTGGGCATGTCGATCTTGGGCCACGTACAATGCGTGAAGCGAATATTTGGGCTCATCTAGAAACAGTTGAAGGGCGCATTTCTGCTGAGCAAATCCTGTGCGGCAGTGGGTTGGTGAATCTCTATTCAGCGATTTGCAAACTGGATGGCGAAGAGCCGGTGTTTGACGATCCATCCCAAATCACTGAAGCCAGCAACGACAATTTGCAGGCAACTGAAACCATAGCGATGTTCTGTGTCTGCCTAGGGCGTGTTGCAGGTGATCTTGCGATCAC
>CALHHQ010000125.1 GCA_938030645.1 uncultured Rhizobiaceae group bacterium | reverse complement strand
CGCGCCAACAATTAGTTGCCCCATCAGGGCTGGAGGTCTTCATGACATTTAAACCCCTCGAAGGTGTTCGCGTTGTTGAATTGGCATCTATTGGCCCCGGTCCGTTCGCAGCCATGATGTTGGCTGACCATGGCGCTGATGTTATTCGCATTGAGAAACCTGGCGGGCGCGATGTGGGCACATCGCGTTCTGACAAGGACCCCATGTTGCGTGGTCGTCGTAAGGTCGAGCTTGACCTTAAGAACCCTGACGATGTTGAAAAAGCGCTCGATTTAATTACACACGCCGATGTTCTAATTGAAGGTTTCCGACCCGGTGTGACCGAACGATTGGGCTTAGGGCCTGAAGACTGCCATGCCCGCAACCCAGCCCTTGTTTACGGGCGCATGACAGGGTGGGGTCAGGATGGACCTTTGGCTGCGCGCGCAGGTCACGATATCAACTACATTGCGATCACGGGCGCACTGGACGCGATTGGTACAAAAGAGTCTGGACCTGTACCACCGATGAACCTTGTGGGTGACTTCGGTGGGGGTGGTATGTTGATGGCTTACGGCATTTGCGCGGCATTGTTGCCTGCCAAAATGTCGGCCAAAGGCACGGTGATTGATGCAGCAATGGTGGAAGGCACAGCGCTGCTGATGACCATGCCGTTCGGTTTGAAAGCGCAAGGGCTTTGGCCCGCAGAACGCGGAGGCAACCTGTTAGACGGAGGGGCACCGTTTTATGGCACATTTAAAACATCTGATGGAAAATGGGTGGCGATAGGCGCGATTGAAGAACCGTTCTGGCAAGAGCTTGTTGCAAAGTTGGAATTGACGGGTGATGTCTTGAAACATCGAATGGACAGAACTTATTGGCCGCAGATTAAGGCGTTGATCAAAGGTATTATTGCCGGCCAAAGCCAAGACCATTGGAGTGAAGTATTTGATGGGAGTGATGCCTGTTTTGCCCCCATATTATCTATGGATGAAGCCATTGATCACCGGCACAATAAAGCTCGCGGTGTCTTCCAGAATATTGACAGCGTGGTGCAACCTGCCCCTGCTCCCCGTTACAATGGGGAAGCGCCTGATGTTCCGCTCACTGATATGCGTGCAGTGAATTATTCAGATGCGCTATCATCTTGGCCCAAGCGTTAATGCCCTTTAGCCCGGTCGTTCGATCAAAAATTGATCGCGACGCGTGACAAGTTCACCTTTGATTTCACGGAGCAGTTTCTTTTTGAACGCACGCTGAAAGTCGCGGTAATTCGATGCCCGTTCGACAAATGCGCCTGCGCCGCCAATTACTCTGTTGCGCAAATAATGATGCAAGTAGCTGACCTCGTTGACCACGGCCAGAGCGTTGATCGTCGTCCCCAACCCAGAGATTTGATCGCGGACGTTCTCTACGCGATTTCCGTCATTGTTTTCACCGTCCGCAATGACATCAATCACGTGACGATCTGCGAATGTGGGTGCAATTTTAAAAGCGTTCTGACCGAACTTTAGTGCGCCAGAAATAGAGGTTCCGCCTTGCACCGTTTTACGCTGCATAAGGGCCGCTTTGCGCGCATAGTCAATCGCGTCGGTCTGGGTTTCAATCACATGCCACGGCACCGCCACGCGCTGAGTGCCCGAAGTAGACCAGTGAACGATCATCACAGAGATTCGCCCGCGAAAGCCCGCCTTAATTGCTTCCGTTATTTCGGGATCAGAAAATGCAGCCGCTATGCCCCCCGCCTGCAAAGCATACTCACCGCTGTTCACACTCCATGAGCAGTCCATAGCAATGACGAGATTGAGATCGGAACGCTTAACCTGTGCATTGGCCTGGTGTGGGGTGAACCACAAACATGCCAAAATGCACAGGAAACGAACCATTACCCTGGTGACAATCCGCGCAACCGTTCAGAACGACGACGCAAGAGTTCAACGGCGGTCAACAACATGATGGACATGATCACTAAGATAGTTGCCACCGACAAAATGGTTGGGCTGATTTGCTCACGCAAACCTGAGAACATTTGGCGCGGGATTGTGCGTTGGTCCACATCGGCCAAGAAAATAACGGCCACCACTTCATCAAGTGATGTGATGAATGCGAATAGCGCACCTGATATCATGCCCGGAATAATCAATGGCATGATGACCTTTGTGAATGTTGTCCAGCCATTCGCGCCAAGACCTTGGCTCGCACGAATGAGAGATCGGTCAAATCCTGTCAAAGTTGCTGTGACAGTAATAATGACAAATGGAACGCCTAAAGTAGCATGTGCAAGGGTCAGGCCGAGATAGGTCTGTGCCAATCCCTTTTCATAACCGGGAATAATGCCCTGCATCGTTCCACCATAGAAAAAGAACATGCCCGTTGCGGTGATCACAAGTGGCACGATCATTGGTGAAATCAGCAAGGAGGTGATTGCTGAACGGAACGGCATCTCAGGACGCGACAAACCAAGCGCTGCCAATGTTCCAAAGCCAGTGGCGAGAATGGTGGAGACCAAAGCGAGAAAGAATGAATTGCGCATAGCGCGAACCCAAGTGGCGTTGTTCCACATATCGCTCCACCAGTTCTCGGTTCCGTCAGGCGCCGTCATGCCAAAACGGACAATGTCCGCATACCAACGGGTGGAATAGGCAGCAGGATCGAGCGCCATCATGCCTTCGGTGAAACTGAAATACGGCTCTGCGTTAAAGGATAGAGGCATGATCACG
>CALHHQ010000124.1 GCA_938030645.1 uncultured Rhizobiaceae group bacterium | reverse complement strand
TGATGAACACATTGTTGGGATCAAATGCAGTAAGCCGCTGGGACTGGAGAGACAAACTTCGGGTCAAACTTTCAACGGGACAATTGTTCTCGGCAAACAAGATTCAGGTTCTGTCGGGAAGCAACGCCATTGCTGTGAGATCTATAAATTCAGCATGGGAAATCATTCAGTTTCAGGATGCTGAGCTTGTTGGTGAGCAAGAATGGGAATTGTCGGGATTGTTAAGAGGCCAATCTGGCACCGAAAGTGAGGCGCAGACTGAAAGTTTAGCCGGCGCAGACGTGGTCGTGCTGAATGAAGCTGTTGAACCGATTTTGGGGGGGGAAAATCAAAAAGGCGATATTCTGAACTGGGCGATAGGCAGCGCAGATAAATCAATTGGCGATCCGTCAATTGTGAAACAGAAGGCAAAAATTGGTCAGCGTGGCGACGTGCCATTTAAACCTGTTCATCTCAAAGCAACGCGCGATGGAGGCGGCACACTCCAATTGAAGTGGATTCGAAGAGGCCGGGTAAAATCAGATTCCTGGGTTCCGCTGGAGATTCCGTTGGCCGAAGAAACCGAACATTATGTGGTTCACCTTCGCGATCAGTTTGATCAAGAAGTCAAATTGGAAACCAACACTCAAGAACTCAGCGTTTCAGCCGTTCAGCTTCAGGACTTGTTTGGATCTTCTCCCAGTTCACTCGACGTCCGTGTGGCCCAGTTTTCAACGACAGTGGGTACCGGAAGTTTCGCCGAGACCTCAATTTAGGTTAACCAATAAAAGGAAACTCAAATGAATAAAGAAGCAAAAAGCTGGTATCAAAGTCGCACAATCTGGGGCTCACTTGTAGCTGTGGCAGCAGCGCTGCTCGCGGCAATCGGTCAACCAATCGATCAAAATTCGCAGATGATTTTGACAGACGCCATTCTGCAGATTGTTGCAGTTGGTGGGTCTTTATTTGCGATCTTTGGCCGACTTGAAGCCTCAGCTGTTATCGAATGACAATTGTCTTCAGGCTCCTGGAGCTTCTGATCTCAGTATTTGATTGGACGAAAGGCAAAAAGGTTCGCGAAGATTTGAGGAAAGCCATGCACCATGAAATTGCAGTTTCAAAATCAAAGAAGTTGGAGAAAGCTTTTCTTGCTTTGCGCCGCAGTGGGGAAAACAACCGTGATGATGACAAGTTGCATGAAAATGACGGATACCGTCGAGACTGACTTGTCTTGTTTGGTCTTGAAACCAATTTCATGGTCGGTACTGGACACCGACCTCACAAAAAGAGCCATAAAGGCGCACAATGCTGTGTGGTCCTCGATTTGTCATTCTCCAACAATGCCGTAAAAGACTGTTCATGTGCTGTTCAGGTCAATTCATCTAGTTTGTCGACATGTTATATTTTCCAAGACGTTTAAATTCCATGTTGAGCGGTTGTTTTGTGGCAACCATTCTTCTTTCCAATGCGCTCACGACAACACCTGCAGCCGCTGCCAGTTGTGGAGCCAAGGCTTCGCAAGTGGCATCTTCGACAGGTGGGCGGGTGTTGAGTGTTCGTGCTAGAGGGCAAAAATGTGTGATTAAAGTGCTGGTGAAGTCTCGAAATGGACCACCAAGACGCAGAACTGTTATTGTGTCGAAATAACAGTTTAACCGATGTCGATAGGTAGGGATTGATCACGTGCGATTACTGGTTGTCGAAGATGATGCCAATTTGAACCGTCAACTGTGCGATTCTTTTAAAGAAGCGGGTTACGTGGTTGATAGCGCCTCAGATGGCATTGAAGGTCACTTCTTAGGCGATACAGAACCCTACGACGCTGTTGTGCTCGATATCGGATTGCCCGGAATGGACGGCATAACCATTTTGGAAAGATGGCGCAGCGACGACCGCACGATGCCTGTTCTTATGCTCACAGCCCGAGACCGTTGGAGTGACAAAGTTTCTGGCATTGACGCTGGAGCTGATGATTATGTGGCGAAACCCTTTCATACCGAAGAAGTTTTGGCCCGATTACGCGCGCTTATACGGCGCTCGGCGGGACATGCGAGTTCTGAAATTGAAATAGGCCCAGTGACCCTCGACACCCGCCAATCAAAGGTCATGATGGAAGGTCAATTGGTGAAACTAACCTCTCATGAGTTCAGGTTGCTCTCATATTTGATGCATCATAGAGGTGAGATCGTTTCGCGAACCGAATTGATTGAGCATCTTTACGATCAGGACTTCGATCGCGATTCCAATACGATAGAGGTCTTTGTGGGGCGTTTGCGCAAAAAGTTGCATTCTGATGTTATAGAAACCGTGCGCGGTTTAGGTTACCGAATGTGAAGCTTGTTCCGACTCTCAACTCGCTATCCGGCAGGCTACTGATCGTTCTAGGTGCCTGGACAACTATTGCGCTCTTGGTAATGGGCCTTGCCATAACTGCATATTTTAAGTCCAATGCGGAGCGTGGCTTTGAAAACCTGCTTCAAGCCCATGCTTACAACTTGATTGGCGCCATTGAGACTGACGGCGGTCAAATGACGGCATCGCCTGATTTTGGCGAACCAAGATTTTCAACGCCCTTGTCTGGTTGGTATTGGGCGGTATTGGACGCTCAAGATCCATCAAAGATTATTTTGAATTCTGCATCTATAGAAGCCGAAGCTCTCAACATCCCCTCTGCAGATTCTGTTCCTTTTGATGAAACTTTTAAAAGGAAATATTCCGATCAACGTGATGGAATTACCTCGTTGCGTGTCGAAACTCAGTTGTTCTTAGGAGAAACCACCTCCAATTTATTTCAAGTTCTCGTCGCAGGAAATCGAGATGAATTAGATGCTGAGATTGGCAGAATCACACGCAGTGTTTGGCTGTTCTTGCTGGCATTCGGCATTGGAACGCTTGTCATCGGTTATTTCGCTGTTGCGGTGGGCTTGAAGCCCCTGACGAAGGTTCAGAATGAACTAGGTGATATACGCGAAGGCGTTTCCAATCGGCTGAGTTCCGACTACCCAGAAGAAATTCAACCTCTCGCGTTTGAAATCAATGCATTGGTCGACGCAAACAAGGCAGTTGTCGAGCGCTCAAGAACTCAAGTTGGCAATCTGGCCCACGCTCTGAAAACTCCGCTTGCTGTAATCCGCAATGAACGCGATCAGCCTAACAAACGCTCTTGGGATTTGGTTGCTGAGCAAACTGACTTGATGGATGGGCAGGTCAGAAACTATCTCGACCGTGCGCGAATTTCAGCCCAGCGAGGCAGCACGCTAGCGCGGACCGACTTCGAACCAGTTGTATCGCGAATATTGCGCGTAATGCGAAAATTGAACAGCAGCTTGGAGTTTAAGTTCGATCCAAACCCCAAACCAATTGTATTCCGCATTGAGACCCACGATCTTGAAGAAATATTGGGCAATCTGGTCGAAAATGCATCGCGTTTTGCGCGAAATCGTGTGGTGGTTTCAGTTGAAAAATTGGAGTCTTCCGGTTCGACAGATCGTTTTGCTACAATCAAAATTGAAGATGATGGACCAGGGCTAAGTGCGGTAGAACGAGAAAGAGCGGTTCTTCGGGGTGAGCGCATTGATGAAAGCATGAGTGGCTCAGGTCTTGGACTTTCCATAGTCAAAGATATTGCCACGGAATATGGGGGTACTTTTGCGTTGGATCGAAGCGAAGCTTATGGAGGTCTAAGGGCTTGTGTCAGCCTTCCAATTGTCGCAATCAAAACTCATAATTTAAAAAACTAAGTCCAGATCAACTTTCAATGTTTCGTTTGTCCATTATTCTCGTGCTTTCCGTCGCACTTTCAGCTTGTACATTGTCCGGCAAAAAGCGGCTTGGTTCAAACTCTTTGGTGTCTGAAAACACCACTTCAGCTTTGATTTTTCAATCAAACGAAAAGTTTGCGAGTTTTTTGTCTGATGCAGAAAAAGCTAAGGCTCAAGAGATAGAACTCAAAGCGCTCAATTTTGGCAAACCTGCCCAACAAATTGGCTGGTCCTCTGACAAGGGGGTTGATGGCTCTGTCACGGCTTTCCAACTGTTCAGAGTTGGGCAATCGCAGTGTCGCAAGTTCAAACATGACATTCAAAACCCCAAACAAGTTGTTTCTGCTGAAGCAACTGCATGCCGTGATGATGATGGGGAATGGAATTTGGTCCGATGAGAAATGAATCTTGATATCGCAATGAAGTGATAAGAAGTCACATTGATCACAGGTCAAACCGAGTTAAGTACTGCCCATGTTATTTTGGATATCATCTCTGCTCATGTTGCTTATCGCTTCGCTGTGTCTTGTATGGCCGCTTGCGCGCAATAGAGCATCTGCAATTGTGGAAGCGGACAACTCCATCGATTTTTTCAAGGAACAAATTCGACAGATTGATGACGAAATTGCGCGGCAGAAAAAACCTTCATCAACTCTCGTATCAGAGCGAGCGGAGATTGCTCGAAGAATGCTTCGCGAAAACCGCCGAACAACATCCAGTTCAAAGCAGAAAAGCCATGGAAAAGCATCGGTCGTTTCAGTAAGTCTCGCTGCCATTTTGGGTGTGCCAGTTTTGTCGCTTGCTCTTTACGCATCGCTTGGCGCGGCTGGACAAGCGGACTATCCCTTAAGTGCACGCGCGAACCTGAGTTTAGAAGACAAACCGGTTGAAGACTTGGTGCAGGTTGCGGAAAAACATTTGGCCAAAAATCCAAACGACTCCAAAGGTTGGAATTTGCTCGCCGACGTTTACGGAAGATTGAACAAACCGGGTGATCGCGCAAGATCGTTGCGTCAAGTGATCCGCATTGATGGGGAAACGCCTGAGCGTCTTACAGATCTAGGCGAAGCTCTCACTCTTGTCGGCGGCAATATAGTGCCCGCCGAGGCGCGTGTAATGTTCCAAAAAGCGATTGCCCAAAAGCCGGAATTCGTTAAGCCGCAGATTTACATGGCTCTCGCGTTGGACCAAGAAGGAAAGCCCGCCGAGGCCCTTAAAATTTGGCAAAGGCTGGCAACACTGAACACCAAAGATGAGCGTTGGCAAAACCTGGCATCAAGTCAGATTGCAAGATTAAAGCAGAAATCCGGTCTAGTGGCCTCGGCGCCCAATATAGATGATATTAATGCCATGGTTCAGGGATTGGCTGAACGGTTGAATGAAGATGATGGAACACTTGATGAATGGTCGCGTTTGATCCGTTCTTATATGGTTTTGGATGAACCAGTAAAAGCGTCTCTCGCGTTGGAAAAAGCTAAAGCGCAGTTTCAAAAACAACCGGAAACTATCAAAAAATTGACCGAGTTGGCAAAGCGGCTGAATGTAGCTGATGTCGTGCGTTCACAAGGGGCAAGCAATTGACACGTAAGACGAATAGACTGCTGTGGATCGGTACAATCGGATGCGTATTGGCGCTCGCGATTGGAATGACAATGTTCGCCCTGCGCTCAGGAATTAGCTTTGCCATGAGCCCATCTGAACTGCGCGCTTCAACCATCAAACCAGGTCAGAGAATTCGCCTGTTTGGATTGGTCGAAGAAGGCTCTGTCGTCAAAGGCGAAGGGTTGAAAGTTGGCTTTGTTTTGTCCGATGCCGAAAATCAAGTGAAAGTGTCGTTCAACAATATCTTGCCCGATCTGTTTCGCGAAAATCAGGGTATCATCACCGAGGGCAGTTTAGGCGCTGACGGAAATTTTGTGGCCGATACGGTTTTGGCCAAACACGATGAAAACTACATGCCTGCGAATATGGCCGAAAAGCTGAAAGAAAAGGGCGTTTGGAAAGGCCAAGAGGAAGCAAGCAAGTGATTGTTGAACTTGGCCATATGGCGCTTTTGATCGCTTTTTCGCTTTCTGTGTTCCAAAGCGTTGTGCCCATGTGGGGCGCAAGAACCAACGCACCTAACCTTATGGCCACGGCAGATATTTCCAGCCTGGCAATACTTGGTTTCATAACGCTCTCATTTTGCGCTCTCATGTGGGCCTACGCCACTTCAGACTTTTCAGTCGTGAATGTTTGGCAAAATTCTCATTCGCAAATGCCGTTCATTTATAAGCTGAGCGGCACTTGGGGAAATCACGAAGGCTCTATGCTATTATGGGTTTTCATTCTTGCACTGTTCGCCGCAGCCGTTGGCGTATTCGGTAAAAACTTGCCCACGACTTTACGGGCAAATGTATTGGGTGTTCAGGCTTGGTTGCTGACCACTTTTTTGTTTTTCATCGTGGCAACTTCCAACCCATTTGCGCGGCAAACGCCAACAATCGAGGGGCAAGATCTTAACCCGATTCTTCAAGACATCGGCTTAGCTATACATCCACCCATGCTCTATGTGGGCTACGTCGGGTTCTCCATAACATTCGCATTCTCTATCGCGGCGCTCATTGAAGGACGGATCGACTCCGCATGGGCACGTTGGGTTCGTCCGTGGGCCATGATCGCATGGATTTTTCTAACCGCTGGAATCGCGATGGGCTCTTATTGGGCTTACTATGAACTCGGTTGGGGCGGCTGGTGGTTTTGGGATCCGGTCGAAAATGCATCGTTTTTGCCCTGGCTCTCCGGAACAGCCTTACTCCATTCGGCTTTGGTGATGGAAAAGCGGGACTCGCTTAAAATTTGGACCGTTTTGCTGGCAATCATAACGTTTTCATTGTCATTGCTTGGAACGTTTTTGGTGCGTTCTGGCGTGCTGACCTCAGTTCATACATTTGCATCTGACCCCGCTCGTGGCTTGTTTATTCTCGCGATCTTAAGTGCGTTTGTTGGCGGTGCTTTGTTCTTGTTTGCATTCAGAGCAAGCAGATTGGAGCAGGGTGGTTTGTTCGCACCAATCTCCCGGGAAGGTGCTTTGGTGTTGAACAATGTTTTGCTGTCCACATCTGCAGCAACAGTTTTGGTGGGAACCTTGTTTCCGGTTGTCTATGAAGCGATCACCGGCGCCAAGATTTCGGTGGGCGCTCCATTTTTCAATCTTACATTCGGTGCGTTGATGTTGCCACTTGTGCTGGTGCTGCCTTTCGGTCCTTTGCTGGGTTGGAAGCGCGGAGATATTTTCGCGGTGTGCCAACGTTTAATGTTTGCATTGGTGATCGCCGTTGTTGTCATGATCATAGCGTTTGGATTTTTGGAATCTGGCCCGTGGATTGCACCACTTATGATTGCCATTTCTGTTTGGTTGATTGTTGGCGCTTTCGCAGAAGTTCTGCAAAGAAGTGGTTTCCCGAAAGCAGGTTTGAAAAAAAGCCTGACGAGACTGGTCGGGCTCAAACGATCAATATGGTCAACGGCAATTGCTCACGCAGGCGTTGGTGTTACAATGTTGGGCATTGTCTTTGTGACGATTTATGAGACGGAATCCGTCGCCATATTGAACCCGGGCGAAAAAGCCGAAGCCGCTGGATTTGAAATTGAGTTTGAAGGGTATCAAACACAGTCGGTGGCAAACTACTCTGAAGAGATCGTGCGTCTTTCAATTCGAAAAGACGGGAAATTAGTGAGCAATGGTAGTCCATCAAAACGCTTCTATCCCGCCCGACAAACACCAACATCTGAAGCTTCAATCAACACATTTGGCTTTTCTCAACTCTACATTGCGTTGGGGGAAGTGCGCCCCGATGGTGCGGTCGTTTTGCGTATTTGGTGGAAGCCATTGATCACGCTCATTTGGCTCGGAACCGTATTGATGGTTTTGGCGGGAGGGATTTCCCTAACAGATCGCAGGGCGCGCATTGGTTCCCCCAAATTGTCAAAATCAAGGGAAGTCGAGGCAGCAGCAGAGGCTAGTGCAATTGCCTAGAAGCTTCCTGATTTTTGGTGTCATCGCTTGGGCATGGTTGTCCAGCCTATCGGCAGCTTTTGCTGAACAGCAGTTGGAGCCTGCGCTAGAAGAACGTGCCAAATTATTGTTCATCGAACTGCGCTGCGTCGTGTGTCAAAACCAATCTATCCGAGATTCAGATGCTGATGTCGCCAAAGATCTGCGCACTATTGTGCGAGAGCAAATTGTTGCGGGAAAATCAGATCGTGAAATTCGAACTTTTTTGGTTGACCGTTATGGAGAATTTATTCTGCTGAAACCTGTGTTTGCGTGGCACACATTCATATTATGGGCCGCGCCCTTCGGACTTTTACTTCTGGCAGGCGCATTGATTTTTAGGGCAGGTAGAAGACAAAGCAATTTTGTAGAAGCTGAACTTTCAAACGAAGAAGAGCAAGAAATAGCCCGTTTGCTCGAAAAATAGTTGCAAAGCCAAATTGGTCTAACATTACCAAGTTTTAATTTCGCGGCCCTATCAAACGCGAAAATTGCGCCCATATGGGTTTCATTAGCGGTCTCCAGCCGCATTTGAGAAGACCTATGAGGATTGCAAATGGCTTTGAAGAAAACATCAATTACAGTAAAATCTCTCGGCACCGCGCTGGCTTTAAGCGCTGCTGTCTTTGCCGGAACTTCAACCACAACGTTTACCCCTGCATTTGCTGAAGCGGTGCGTGTGGATGCGCCGCAAGCCCCAAGCTTTGCTGACGCGGTTGAAGCCGTATCTCCGGCAGTGGTGAGTGTTCGGGTGGAAATGGGCGCACAGCCAGCTTCACAACGCAGGTTCCGCGACAACAGAATGGATCGTTTGCCAAAAGGGCATCCACTGCGCAGGTTTTTTGAAAATGATCGTAGAGGAAGACGTGGTTTTGAAGAGCGTCGTCCCCGTGGGCGCAACTTTGGTGCAAGTCAGGGGTCCGGTTTCTTTGTATCTGATGACGGTTACATTGTGACCAACCACCATGTTGTTGAGAACGGTTCGAAGTTCACCATCGTTCAACATAATGGCAAGGAACTAGACGCCAAACTAATCGGCACGGACCCCAAGACCGATCTGGCGGTACTGAAAGTCGAAGGGAAAGAAAAGTTCACATACGTATCTTTTGCTGAAAAGAAGAGCCGCGTGGGCGAATGGGTTGTCGCTGTAGGCAATCCATTTGGTCTGGGTGGCACCGTGACAGCAGGCATTGTGTCTGCAAGCGGCCGTGATATCGGGTCGGGCCCTTACGATGATTTTCTGCAGATTGATGCCGCAGTAAACAAGGGCAATTCAGGTGGGCCGGCATTCAACCTAAGTGGTGAAGTTATCGGTGTGAACACCGCGATCTTCTCTCCATCAGGCGGCAATGTTGGCATCGCCTTTGCAATTTCCGCAAGTTCGGCATCTGCTGTTGTCAACGATCTGATCAAGAATGGCAGCGTCTCACGGGGCTGGTTAGGCGTTCAAATCCAACCTGTGACGCAAGATATTGCAGACTCACTTGGGCTTGAAAAAGCGGCTGGCGCGATCGTTGCAGAGGCGCAAGACAACAGTCCTGCTGCTGAATCTGGTGTCAAAACTGGCGACATCATTGTGAAGGTTGAAGATCAATCGATCAAAGGGCCGAAGCAATTGGCCAAAGTGATTGCTGGTTTCGGTCCTGAGGCAAACGTAAAGCTCACGATTATACGTGGGGGCAAAGAACAGGGTCTCGACGTGAAACTTGGAACACTGCCCGGCGCAAAGAAAGTTGCCCTGAACACTGAAAGAAGCAACGAAGACATTGAAACCAAACTCGCTGATCTTGGCGTGGAATTGCGCAACACCGAAAATGGTGTGGCTATTTCAAGCGTTGAACAGGGAAGTCCCGCATCCCGAAAAAACCTGCGCGAAGGCGATGTTATTCTATCGGTCAATGGCTCCGAAACGAATTCAGTTGCCGATGTCAGCGATGCTGTTGCCGAAGCGATTAATTCAGAACGCAAAGCGGTTTTGTTGCAGGTTGAAAATCAAAACCGCAATCGTTTCGTCGCTTTGCCGTTGGACCGTGGATAGGCAACTCGTTTACAGTTGAACGAATAGAAGAGAATGCTGCCCAAGGTGCCAATGCAAACTTGGGCAGCAACTTCCAATCGGGGAATGCAATTTGAAAATCCTGTTGATTGAAGATGACATGGCGCAGGCCGAGCAACTTATAGGTTCGCTCGCTGCAGAGGGGCACGATGTTGTCCACGAAGCGGAGGGAAATGCCGCGCTCGAACGTGCCCAATCGGGTACATTTGATGTGTTAATCGTAGATCGCATGCTGCCAAAAATGGATGGACTGTCCATCGTTTCAGCTTTGCGAAATGATGGAAACCAAACTCCCGCTCTCATTCTGTCAGCCCTTGGACAGGTTGATGATCGAGTAGAGGGATTGCGCGCGGGTGGGGACGACTATCTCTCTAAACCATTCGCATTTGTAGAGTTGCTGGCGCGTTTGGAGGCGTTGGCCAAGCGAAACGATAGTCAGGCAACTGATACGGTTATGGTTGTGGGAGATCTAAAACTAGATCGCATCAGTCACAAGGCATTGCGGGGAGAGCAAGATATAGACTTGAAACCGCGCGAGTATCGTTTGCTTGAATATCTCATGAGCAATGAAGGTAAAATCGTGACGCGTACAATGTTGTTGCAAAACGTTTGGGATTTGAATTTCGACCCCCAAACAAACGTTGTAGATGTGCATCTGTCTCGATTGCGAAGTAAGCTGGACAAAGGTTTTGATTTTCCGCTTCTCCACACGCTTCGTGGTCGTGGGTACAAACTGGCTGATCTTTCAGACAGCGATGACAAATAATACATGAGACGATTGCGACAACTTCTGCGAAATACGAGCATCCAACTCGCGTTAATTTATACGCTCGTCTTCGGAGCATTGGCGGTCGGGGTGGTCGTTTATATTGGCTACAACACAAACCGATTGCTGATCCAACAATCGCAAGCTGCTGTGGATGAAGAAGTTCAAAAAATCGCGCAGGTGTCGCGTGGTTCGGGCATTCGTCGGCTGATTCCAATGATCGAAAATCGGTCGCGACAACCCGGCGCAAATCTCTATTTGGTAGCAGATTCAAACGGTCGCATTATTGCTGGCAATGTGCGCGCACTTGATCGCAGTTTGCTGATCAAAGACGGTTGGAAAATTTCCCCTTTTGACTATAGCCGTTTCAATGAAGAAAGCTCAGAGCCTCACAAAGCTATAGCGCGCGTTTTCACCCTGCCAGGCAATCTGAGATTGTTGGTTGGACGTGATATTGGGGAGTCTCTAAGGTTTCGCGGAATTGTACAACAAGCCTCAACAGTCGCGCTGGCGATGATGGTGCTCCTGGGGCTGGGTGTGTGGTTTTTCATTGGTCGACGCACTTTGAGACACATTGATTCCGTATCCAAAACCAGTCAGAAAATCATGGCCGGCGATCTTTCACAACGGTTGCCGATGTCTGGAACAGGGGATGAGTTTGACCGATTATCGGGAAGCCTCAATGCCATGATCGGCCGATTGGAAAAGCTCGATTCGGGTATACAAACGATGTCCGACAGCATTGCTCATGATTTGAAGACGCCGCTCACCCGTTTGCGCAATCAAGCTGATAGGGCAATGAACGCAAAAACGCTCAAGCTTACCCGCGGTGAAATTGAGGGCATCATCAACGAGTCCGATGGCATCATAAAAACATTTGATGCTTTGCTGATGATATCAAAAGTGGAAGCGGGCGCTAACAATGTGGAATTTCAGAAAGTCCACATGAAGTCGCTCTTGAGTGACCTTCACGAGCTCTTTGAACCAGAATTTGAAGACTTGGGTGCCAAGCTCAATCTCGTGGCCAACGAAAATCTGTCCATCGAAGGCAACCGCGAACTCCTTATGCAAGCTGTGATCAACCTTTTGGAGAATGCTCTGAAATATGGATTGGACAATGATGCCCCCAGTGTGTTGATGCAATTGTCTGCCGAACAAGATGTTTTGGTCATCGAAGTGTCTGACAATGGTGTGGGGATTGCCGAGGACAAATTGTCGAGCGTGCAAGAACGTTTTGTCAGGCTCGACAAGGCCAGAACCCATCCCGGATCAGGATTGGGAATGTCATTGGTGAAGGCAATAGCTGCGGTTCATAAGGGAAGCCTTGAACTTTCAGGCAATTCTCCAGGCCTTTGTTGCCAGTTGAGGTTGCCAATCAAGTGATAGCTGGCGAAACTGATCAGGATCGCAATCCAGAATCCGCAATATGAAGCCTTCGCCCAATCCAGC
>CALHHQ010000123.1 GCA_938030645.1 uncultured Rhizobiaceae group bacterium | reverse complement strand
ACGATTTTGGCCGACTGTGAACGGGTGTTGAATGCGTATCACGACCGTTCTGACGGAGCGATGATACAGGTGGCGCTTGCTCCATGTGCACCATTTACAGTCACAAAAAATCTCATGCGTGAAACGATGGAACTGGCGCACAAACATGACTGCACTTGCCACACCCATTTGGGTGAAACCATCGATGAAGATGATTATTGCATGGAGCATTATGGCTGCCGTCCTGTGGACTATATTGAAGACCTTGGCTGGATGAATGATCGTGTTTGGCTCGCTCATGGTATTCATTTCAATGACGATGAAGTGCAACGCCTTGGTAAGCATGGGGTGGGCGTTTGCCATTGTCCAACGTCCAACATGGTTTTGGCATCAGGTCATTGCCGCACGAAAGAACTGGAGGCTGCGGGATCTCCAGTTGGGCTCGGAGTTGATGGCTCTGCCTCTAATGACAATTCGAATCTAATCGAAGGTGTTCGCCACGCGTTGATGATCAACCGTCTTACTTATGATGCAGAGAGTGTCACTCATTTTGATGCATTCCGATGGGCGACAGAAGGGTCAGCTAAATGCCTCAATCGTGACGACATTGGCAAAATAGCGGTTGGCAAACAAGCCGACTTTGCAATGTACAAATTAGACGAGTTGCGGTTTTCCGGTGCAGGTGATCCATTGGCGGCGCTTGTGCTTTGCGGTGCCCACGAAGCTGATCGAGTGATGGTCGCAGGCGCGTGGAAAGTGGAAAATTGTTTGCCGACAAATATGGATGTGGGTCAGTTGCGGCGCGAACACGGAAACGTTGCAAAAGCGTTTCTTGAGGCGCTTTGATGCTGGTTGACCCATCACATCTTGCAGACGCCAATGCAAACACGGTTTTCGTTTTACCTCTTGGGGCGACCGAACAGCATGGCAAACATTTGCCGTTTGAGACGGACAGTTTGATTGCAGAAGGTGTTTGTGCACGGTTGAAAAATGCTGTGGGTGACAATTTCGACTTGCGCGTTTTGCCCACCGAACAGATTGGCTATTCACCAGAACATATGGACCACACTGGATCGAAGACGCTGACATTTGACGAGGCAATCAATCGTTGGATTGGCATTGGCGAAGCGTGTTGCAGTGCTGGCGCAAAGCGTATCATTTTCATGAATGCTCATGGGGGCAATTCACCACTGGTTTCTGTTGTTGCGCAGGAATTGCGCGTCCGTCATTCTATGTTGGCGGTGGCCACGAAGTGGGATCGGTTCATCAAAGGTGCTGGCATCGTTTCTCCGAGCGAAGAGCGTTTTGGTATTCACGGCGGTGATATTGAAACATCCGTCATGCTGGCACTGCACCCCGACAAGGTGGACATGAGCAACGCGCACGATTTTCCCAACCTGCAAGAAATGCTGACTTTGGAAAACAGACATCTGCGCGCCTACGGACCCCATGCGTTTGGGTGGAAAGCGGCTGACCTCAATCCGCTGGGTGTGACGGGCAATGCCGGGCACGCGACTGCCGAAAAGGGTGATGCGCTTTTGAAAATTGCGGTCGACGGTTTGCATGAACTTGTAAAAGAGGTGCGCGGGTTCGATTTGACCTTGTTGAAAGACGCTTGAACCCTATGTTCAAAGGATACGATTTTGGAGACACTCATCATGAGTGAAGCACGCACACCCGTCACGGTTCTCACTGGCTATCTTGGGTCGGGAAAGACCACATTGTTGAACCGTATATTGTCGGAAGATCACGGCAAAAAGTATGCAGTGATCGTCAACGAATTTGGCGAAATTGGCATTGATAATGATCTCATCGTGGAAAGTGATGAAGAGATCTACGAGATGAACAATGGCTGTGTTTGCTGCACGGTGCGTGGTGATCTTGTGCGTGTGGTGCAAGGGCTATTGAAACGCAAGGGTCGTTTCGACGGCATTTTGGTTGAAACCACAGGTCTCGCTGATCCAGCCCCTGTTGCCCAAACATTTTTCATGGACGATGATGTTCGCGCCAAGGCTCAGCTTGATGCCGTTGTCGGATTGGTGGATGCAAAGCACTTTCCGTTGCGTTTGAAAGATGCGCCCGAAGCGGAAGATCAGATCGCGTTTGCCGATGTGGTTGTATTGAACAAAGTGGATTTAGTCAGTGCTGAGGAGTTGGAGAAGCTTCGGGCAACAGTGCGCAAAATCAATCCCCATGCTGTGATCCATACTGCAGAACGGTCTAACATTGATTTAAATGAAGTGCTTGATCGTGGTTCATTCGATCTGGATCGTATTTTGGAAGACGATCCTCATTTTTTGCACGCGCACGAACACGCCCACGACCACGGGCACCCAGATCACGAATGTGGGCCAAGTTGTGATCATGCGCAACACGATCATGGGCATGACCACAATCATGAATGTGGACCGGATTGCGACCACGAGGATCACAAGCTTGATGCTTCAACCCATGACACCACTGTAAAGTCTATTTCTCTGCGTGCTGGTGAAATGAATCATGACTTGTTTTTCCCTTGGATAAACAAACTCACACAGATTGATGGACCTGATATTTTGCGATTGAAAGGCATTGTTGCATTTGCCGGTGATGATGACCGTTTCGTTGTTCAGGGTGTTCATATGATTGTTGAAGGTGATCATCAGCGGCCGTGGAAAGCTGATGAAAAGCGCGAGACTCGGATGGTGTTTATTGGACGCAATCTTGATCGCGAAAAAATCGAACGGACATTCAACGCATGTGTGGCAGCTTAAATGCCAACCGTTGCGCCGTATGATTTCGATGAGCATGTGGAACTTGCGACGTTCTTAGACAATCAACCCGTTTTCGCTTTAGCAGACGGCACTGTCCAGTTTCCTTTGTCACCCAACAAGGTGGTGGAAGCCAATGACGGACTTCTGTGTGGGGCGCTTTCAATGGATGGAAAATCCATTCTGACAGGGGGAGAAGACGGCCGTGTAATGCGCGTTGTGGATGGCGCTGCAGAACTGGTGAGCGAACAAACTGGAAAATGGATTGATGTGATCACTTCTGGCCCAAACGGTGCTGTGGGCTTTG
>CALHHQ010000122.1 GCA_938030645.1 uncultured Rhizobiaceae group bacterium | reverse complement strand
GCCGTCGTCGCGATTTGCGTAACGACGTCTTCAACGTTTCTGCTTTGGGTTTGGATCGTGCCGGCCCTATTGGGACAGCCGTTTTTAAGGCTCTACCTCATGGCCGAACATGGGAGATGCCCGCCTGTTGCCAACATGTTTGAAAATACGAGAACAACATTCACCAATTCATTGGTGCGACGCATTGCATGGAATATGCCGTATCACGCAGAGCATCACGCTGTGCCAACTGTACCGTTTCACAATTTGCCGCGTTTGCATGAACTGGTGAAAACACACCTCAAAAGCACTTCAAAGGGTTATCACGATTTTCACCGCGATAACCTCCTCGATCTCAAATAGATCCTAGCGCAAAATCCATTGTGAACGACGCAATTTCCATTTTGCAGACGCGACCCGCGTGTTCTGGCGCTTTTTGCGCCTCACAGTCTTGCGAGCCTTCTTTCGCTTGGAAACTTTTCTTCCACCCGCAACAACCTTCAAACGCTGCTTTCGAGATTTTTTGGCCTTTTTCTTGCGCAATTTCTTTCGCGGCTTGATCAACTGATCTTCGCTGAGAGAGGCGACAATGACAGGTGTTTCAACCTTTTCAGCAGCTTTGGCTGGCGGAGCTGTGACGTCTTTTGGCAACGCTGGCAATTCAATCAAAGAGCTATCCTGAGACCTAACCGTGCTGAGTGAAGCAACTTGACGCGGAGCTCTTTTGTTCTGTGGCATCGAGCGAACTGGTCGCAACTTCAACTCAATGCCCTGCTTCGGCAGATTCAGTGCGGTTTCTTCACGCTCATCAAGCGACGCCACAACAATTGGATCTGGCTTCGGTGCTGGTGATGTGGATGGAACCACATGAACAATCTTATAGCCTTCGCGCTTCAAGGAGCGCAGCAAACGCGGCAACATGCTGGCCGTACGCTTTTGAATATCGTGCATCAAAACGATGCCTTTTCCCTCTTGGCGCAAGCGGCGCATAATACGGTTGTGAACCGCATCGCCCGATACTTTTTTCCAATCAAGCGAGTCGATGTTGGCGTCAAACGCAATTAAACCCTTGCGGCGCAAAATGGCATCGGTGCGATTGTTGCGCGCCAAATACGGATAGCGGAAAAATGGAACACGTGGTGTGGCACCCGATTGGCCGTAGGCGATCTTCTCAATTGTCGAAATTCCACGCGTAACATGTCGTTCGACTTGCGCACTGGAATAAGCCACCAAACGATTGTGCGCGTGGGTGTGATGACCCAGCGTATGACCTTGCGACACAACTTTTCGCACAAGGCGCGGTTGTGATTTCGCCATGCGACCCACATAGAAAAATGTGGCTTTCACGCATTCGTCGGACAAGGTTTTCAAAATTCGGGACGTGACACCGGCAATCGGGCCATCGTCGAATGTCAGGATAACTTCTTTATGGCGTAAGCCGAACGACTTTTCATGACCAACAATAGTCCTGAATTTTGATGTGCTCACCTTCATGGTGCGGCTTGTACCGAGTTTATCGGGACCGCAATAAGCAGAAGCAACTGACGGCGCTGCAGTTGCAAAAACGCAACTGAGAACCAGGCCCAAAAGGCCATTGGAAATACGCAAAACTGACACCCATACGCAAAACAAAAAAGGGCGACGTGGCGGTCAACTCAACCTCCACGAACAGATGTCATGGTAAATAAGATTGGTTAAGCATCGGTGAGAAAGTGTGGTTAACAATGGGTGAAGCTAAAGCGCTCTTACAGCTTTCCAAATTTAAAAAAGGTCACTGCTCCTCAGTCACCGAACCCAGTTTCCAAATCAAATCTATCGATTGCATATGAATCAGCATCAAACAGTTGTTTCACAACTTGCCTGAAAGTCGCCAAACGCTTAGGTCTGATAGCAAGATCGGTTTGGTCTATTGATCTGGAAAGACTGCACATAGATGACAAAGCTTTTGAAACTTGCCGCATTGGATGGTGCTGACTTAGAGGTGATTTCCGCCCACTGTCAGGATGCCGTATTGAAGAGTGAAGAAGTGAATTTCACTCCCTCATCTAAACGTGTGTTGTTGCCAATCAACCGCTTTGCATGGGAAGCGCCGAGTGCGCGCCGCTGGTTCTTCAAGAAATATGAAAGGCGCCGTTGTGTGTTGCATATCGATCTTGCAACCAGCGTGCGCAGCAAGGGCTTGAACAAGAATGACCCAGATGAAGTGCGCTCTATATTGAATATTGATTTCCACGCCGATGAAGATGAAACCTCCGCCGGCGGCACAGTGGATATCGTTTTCGCAGGTGGCGCCAATCTGTTGATTGAAGTGGAAGCTTTGGAACTGCGCATGACTGATCTAGGCGCAGTCTGGGCTGCCAATTCAAAACCCCGACACAACGTCTGAATAGCACCGTGTCTGATCAACCCGAAAAAGCCTGTTTAATTGATGTTGTTCTTGATGAACGCACGATCGGCCGTGGCAATGCGGACATCGAACACGAACGTGCGGTCGCGATCTTTGATCTCATCGAAGAAAATTACTTCTGGCCTGTGGGCCACCATGATGGCGATCGGTTCGAATACAAACTCAACCTCACTTTGATAGAACAAAGGCTGGCGTTCGAGATATCTGATGATGGTGGCAACGCAATTGCCACCCATATTCTTTCACTCACCCCATTCAGGCGGATCGTGAAAGACTATTTCCAAATCTGCGAAAGCTATTATGACGCAATTCGATCTTCGACCCCAAGCCAGATTGAAGCCATCGATATGGCCCGTCGGGGATTGCATAATGAGGGGTCTGAAACCCTACAAGAGCGTCTTGATGGGAAAGTCACGATTGATTTTCAAACGGCCCGACGGCTGTTCACACTGATTTGCGTTTTGCATTGGCGGGGATAATGCGTGTCTGAAGCCCCATCAAA
>CALHHQ010000121.1 GCA_938030645.1 uncultured Rhizobiaceae group bacterium | reverse complement strand
GTTGAGAAGCAAGGTGGCGCGTTCGTGACTGAAAATGTCAAAGACATTTTCTATGAGAATGGCATTGCAAAAGGTGTTGTAACCGCCAACCAAAATATTGAGGCGGACGAAATCGTTTTGGCGACCGGAATATGGTCTGGGCCATTTGCTGAAAAACTAGGTGTGAAAGTACCGATGGAAGCGGAGCGAGGGTATCACATCGAGTTCGTGAACCCATCGATAGAACTCAGGTCTCCCATCATGGTGGCTTCCGGCAAATTTGTCATGACGCCAATGGAAGGTCGCCTCCGATGTGCTGGGATTGTTGAGTTCGGCGGCATGTCAGAAACCAAAAGCAAAGCGCCGCTTGAATTGCTGAAAGAGCAAACACTGCAATTGCTTCCTGATCTAAAATACGACCGGATCGATGAATGGATAGGCTTTCGTCCATCCACATCAGATTCATTGCCTTTGATCGGCGCGACCGAGAAACACAAAAATGTTTGGCTGGGTTTTGGACATCAGCACATTGGACTAACTGCTGGCCCAAAAACAGGTCGGTGGATTGCGCAAATGATCAATGGAGACAAGCCAAACGTTGATCTTGAGCCATTTTCAACAGTACGATTTTCAAACTGAACCAACAATGGTTCATAAAAACGGGAGAAGAAAAATGAAAACACTCAAAATTCTAGCTGCCGCAACGGCTTTGACAGCGGTTTCGCTTTCATCAGCGGTTGCTGAAAAGTGGGATATGCCGATGGCGTATTCAGCGACCAACTTCCATTCTGAAAAGGGCGTTGAGTTTGCAGATAAGGTCCGGAAATACACCAATGGAAAAATTGACATCACCGTCCATCCAGGCGGTTCGCTATTCAAAGGCGGCGAAATTAAACGCGCAGTCCAAACGGGTCAGGCTCCAATCGGCGAGCGCTTTATGTCGGCCCACGCAAACGAAGCGCCAATTTTGGGGTGGGACAACCTTCCGTTCATTGCAACAACTTACGAAGATAATAATAAGCTTTGGGCTGCAGCTAAGCCGAAAGTGAATGAAGCCCTTTCAAAGCTCAATCTCGTGGCACTGTACACATGCCCTTGGCCGGGTCAGGGATTTTACTTCAAAAAGCCAGTTGGCTCATCGGCTGACACAAAAGGCGTGAAGTTCCGTTCGTACAACACGGCAACTGCCACATTTGCTGAAGAACTCGGCATGATCCCAGTGCAAGTTGAGGCGGCAGAATTGTCACAAGCGCTAGCAACTGGTGTTGCTGAAGCATTTATTTCATCGGGCTCAACAGGCTATGATCGCAAGGTCTGGGAACACCTGTCTCACTATTACAAAGTGAACGCATGGTTGCCGCGCAATTATGTAATGGTCAACAAAGGTGTTTGGGACGGTCTTGATGCTGAAACCAAAGCCGGCGTTCAAAAGGCGGCCGATGAAACAGGTGCTGCTTGTTCAGCAAAGTCTGCTGAGTTGGCGGGCTGGTATTTCGAGCAGCTTGAGAAGAACGGCATGAAAGTCGAAGATGCCGGCCCAGATTTCTTGAAAGAGTTGCAGGCCATTGGAGGCAAGATGACCGCCGATTGGCTCAAAACGGCTGGCGCTGATGGCCAAGCTATTTTGGATGCATACAAAGCAAACTAAAAAATGACAAAGCCCCGCGACCCAAAGGTTGCGGGGCCTTTATTTGCCCTTAAGGAGAGTGGACAGTGAGAGATTGGCAACCATTTTTAGGTGTGCCGCTGTGGTTTTGGTTGTTCGTTCTTCCAACATGCATCGCGGCGCTCTGTTTGTTTAAGCCTGCCAGTGCTCGCCGGTTACTTGCGCCCATCTGGCGCATTCTGGATCGCATCTATCTCGGTTCTGGCATTCTGGCTGCCTGTTTTATGATGCTCATTCTACTGCTCATTGTGGGCCAGATGATTGCTCGTTGGTCGAACATCACTTTTCCAGGGTCAACTGAATATGCGGGGTATGCCATGGCCGCAACTTCGTTCTTTGCGCTTGCGCACACGTTGACGCGCGGTGCCCATATTAGAGTGTCTGTTCTTTTGAATATGAATGATTTTCTGCGCTATTGGTTGGATGCATTCGCAATGCTTGTTGCGGCACTCACGGCAACATATTTCGCGCGTTATGCAATCAAGACCAACATACTGTCAGACCTTTTGAATGATCGAACTCAAGGTCAAGACTTCGTGCCTGAATGGTTGCTGACATTCTTTGGCATGTTTGCAAATGCGCCCAGCAAATGGGGTGAAATGTGGGCAGCGACAGGATCAGAATGGGTTTATACACCCGTTTGGTTGCCGCAAATTCCCATGTCCATTGGAACAACACTACTGGCGATAGCCCTGTGGGACATGCTCACACGTTTGTTGGCCAACGGTGAAACGGCAATTATTGGGGAGTCAGTTGAATGACCGAGTTTTACGCAACTGTTATCTTCCTTTTCGTTCTCTTTTTATTGCTGGGCTCTTCGGTCTGGATTGGTCTTGCGCTGATGGGCGTTGCTTGGGTGGGCATGGAGTTGTTCACGTCTCGCCCCGCAGGTGATGCGATGATCACAACAATCTGGACGGGTGCATCCAGCTGGACGTTGACAGCATTGCCCTTGTTCATCTGGATGGGTGAAATACTTTATCGAACGCGATTGTCTCAAGACATGTTTCGTGGCCTTGCACCTTGGTTGCGCTGGTTGCCGGGTGGATTGCTCCACACCAACATTGCCGGTTGCACAATCTTTGCGGCCGTGTCTGGTTCTTCCGCTGCAACGCTGACGACTGTGGGAAAAATGTCGATCCCAGAGCTGCGCAAACGTGGCTATCCTGAATATATGATCATTGGCACTTTGGCAGGAGCGGCCACTCTGGGTTTGATGATCCCACCTTCGCTGACGCTGATTGTTTATGGCGTGAGCATCAACGAATCCATCACCAAGCTTTTCATGGCAGGCATTTTTCCGGGTTTAGTTCTTGCAGGCCTGTTCATGGCTTACATTGTGGCCTGGCATTTTGTGAAACGTGACCAACGCCCCGAACCAGAACCGAAGATGAGCTTTGGAAAAATGGTTTCAGAAAGCCGCTTTCTCATTCCTGTTTTGGCGCTGGTTTTTGTTGTGATCGGCTCCATGTATCTTGGCTATGCAACCGCTACCGAAGCGGCGGCTGTCGGCGTTGTGGGGTCTCTTGCGTTAGCAGCGATGCAAAAGTCACTGAACTGGAACACGTTCTCGCAGTCGCTTATGGGCGCCACAAGAACATCAGCCATGGTGGCGTTTATTTTGATGGGCGCTGCGTTTCTTTCGCTTGCGATGGGGTTCACTGGTCTGCCGCGTGCGTTAGCGGCTTGGATTGATGAACTGGGACTGTCACCAATCGTGCTGATTGCGGCACTCACTGTGTTTTACGTGATCTTGGGCATGTTCCTCGATGGAATTTCATCGGTTGTTCTGACCATGGCGATTGTCGAGCCGATGATCCGGCAAGCCGGAATTGATGTGATTTGGTTCGGCATCTTCATCGTCGTTGTCGTGGAAATGGCACAAGTGACTCCGCCAATCGGTTTCAATCTTTTCGTACTCCAGGGCATGACCAAACACGAAATATCGTATATTTCAAAAACAGCCATTCCAATGGTGGGATTGATGTTGTTGATGGTGATCATTCTGGTCATGTGGCCACAACTTGCCACTTGGTTGCCTGATAACATCAACGCACGTGGATAATGATGCGATATGAATTTGGATCTGTGCCTCACCTTTAGATCGAACAATGATCGGAATTGAGCCACTCGTATTCAATTCGCTTTGGATTGCTGCTGCTGTTTTGATCATCGTCACAATTGGCGCTGTCATACAAGCTGGTCTTGGCATGGGGTTCGGCTTAACAGTTGCTCCAGTTCTGGCATTGATTGATCCTGCTCTGGTTCCTGCCCCTGCGCTTTTTCTTGGGATGTCCACCTCATTGGTCGGTGCTGTTGCTGAAAGGCAAAACATTGTTTGGTCGGAGGTTGGTGTTGGAACTGTTGGACGAACCACAGGCATCGCGCTCGGTGCTGTTCTGCTGACATACATTTCTGATCGGTCCACGTTCCAACTGGTATTCGGGATTCTGATTGCTGTTGCGGTGACACTTTCGGTGTTTGGCTGGAACGTAAAAATGTCCACGCGCAATTTGCTTGGCATGGGCTGGGTCTCTGGCTTCATGGGTGTCATCACGTCGGTCGGCGCACCGCCGCTCGCACTCATTTATCAAAGCAGAGATTCTCAAAAGTCGAGACCAACACTTGCAGCTTTCTTTGCAGTTGGATGCGCAATGTCTTTAGCGGCCTTGTACCTTTCGGGCTGGGCAGGGATGGACCAGTTCTGGTTGGCGTGTTTCATGGCACCAGCTGCGATTTTCGGGACTTTAGTTGGCGCACGGTTGAAGGGCAGGGTGGCAACCAATTACCGACCCTATTTGTTGGCAATTGCGGGCATGGCTTCTGTGTTGCTCATCATCCAAGGAGTTATGTGATGCCATCGCTTGCACCTCTTCAATGGATGGCAAGGTACGGACGGTTGATTTTGATTGCGGGACTGGTGGTCGGAATTTCTTTTCCAGAACTAGCACTACTCACAAAATCATATTTGGCCGAGATTATGATTGGCCTTTTGTTTTTTGCCGCGCTTCGCATTGGCCCCAAAGATGCGTTGGGCAATCTATCAGGCATCAAGACAACGTTTCTCGTGATCGCACTGTATCAATTGATATTGCCGTGTATCGCAATTGTGCTGTTCAGCTTTTTTGGATGGACAGGGATGGTGCCCGCAGCGATTGTGTTGATGTTGGCGGCATCTCCAATATCTGGATCACCAAACCTCACCATCATGGTGGGTGGAAATCCTGCACCGTCATTGCGCCTTTTGGTTCTGGCTACGGCTGCTTTGCCGATCACTGTGATCCCGGTCTTTGGGCTTTCACAATTGTTCGGCTCGCCAGAAGCGGTTTTCTACGCAGCGCTTAAATTGCTGGCGATCATTGTCTTGTCATCATCAGCCGCATTCCTCATTCGTGCGACGGTTTTAAAAGACCCCGAACCTGAGACGCTTTCAGCTATGGATGGCGTCTCTGCATTTCTCATGGCTGTTTTAGTCGTGGGTTTGATGTCCGCTTTTGGCCCTGCACTTTTTCAAGATCCCATACGACTTCTTCAAATTTTGGCGATCGTCATTTGCGTCAATATTGGACTGCAAGTTATCTCACTGTTTGGCATGAAACAGTTTTTAAAGAGCGATCATCGAACGGCATTTGCAATAGGTTCTGGAAACCGAAACATGGCTTTGTTCTTAGCCGCGCTGCCTTTGGAAGTGACCAACCCGCTCTTGCTGTATGTGGCTTGCTATCAAATTCCCATGTATTTGACGCCGTATATTATGGGGCGACTGTATCAGCGTGTGTCCTAAATTTGGCATACCTGCGGGGGATAAGTCTAACAGCTGTTTGATCCGAATTTACTGCATATCGAATAAACGCGGTTGAATTCAAACTGATAACGACAGTTCGCGTACCTCTTCAACCGCCAAGATACGCACTTATGCCCGTTGTCTTGCGGTCCATCATCATGCTCCGAAATTTACTTCGGAGCATCATCCCATGGAAAATACTGATCGTTTAAACCTCCCTTATCTCATGGCAGCTCAAGCCCAAAAGCATGTAACGCATAACGAAGCTTTGAGGATGCTTGATGCGCTTGTTCATTTGTCTGTTTCGACGCGCAATTTGTCAGTTCCACCTTTAGAACCTGAACACAGCGAAGCGTTCTTGGTGGGAACAGAAGGTTCCGGTGCTTGGGAAGGGCAAGATGGGAACATCGCTGTCTTTGTAGACGGGTTTTGGATGTTTCACACCGTGCAAGAAGGGTGGCTCTTGTGGATCAGTGATGAATCTGTGTTTGTCATTTACAATGGCACCGAGTGGGTGGCGCCGCCTGTGCCAAACACGTTGAATAACTTGTCACGGGTGGGTGTTGGGACCAGTGGTGACACAACCAATAAACTGGCGGTTGCCTCAGATGCAAGTTTGTTCACTCACAATGGGTCTAGCCATCAAGTCAAAATCAACAAGCACAATGACACAGACACGGCCTCTGTTCTTTTTCAGACAGGTTTCAGCGGCAGAGCAGAGTTTGGAACAACAGGTGATGATGACTGGCATGTGAAAACATCATCAGATTCCAGTGTTTGGAACGAAGCTATTGTTGCCAAAGCTGAAACAGGCTCAGTTTCTTTTCCCAATGGGGCCAATCTCGAATTGTTGACCCCACCCACTGATGGAGCCGGTGGCGAGAGCTTCGCTATGGGTCCTCCATGTTTGCATACAGTTTCTTACGGTCGTTCTAATTTTGGGCTTGTGAAGAATCGTATCATTTTTTCGGTGTTCCACGTGGACAGACCAACTGAACTTTTAGGCGGTGCAATCGCTCAATATGCTGCGAGCACTGACACTGGAAGTGTGTTGCGGGCAGGTGTTTATAAGCTTGGCGAGGCCAGCGGAAATTCTTGGAATGTGGGTGATCTGGTAGCCGACTTTGGGGCTTTATCCGCCGATTCCCAAGGCCATAAAATCTTTGATCTTGCGACACCCGCAACACTTATGCCCGGTTGGTATTTGAATGCTATTGGATGCAATGGCACTGCCGCTCAAATCAGATGCTACCGATGGATGATTCCAGGTTTGCTCCAATATGCGCCATTTGGTTCGGGGGGGAGCACAGACTTCCGCACCTCTGGTCCAGGAGTCTATATGTATGAGAATGCAATGGGTTCAGCGATCGCGGATGGCTTGCCTTCAACTTGGGCTACAAATCCTGTGACCATCTTCAGCAGCACCAGCAGTTTCATTTATCAAG
>CALHHQ010000120.1 GCA_938030645.1 uncultured Rhizobiaceae group bacterium | reverse complement strand
TTCACAGGCATCTACAAATTCAGGGCTTTCGGACAACAACCCATAACCTGGGTGGATTGCATCTGCACCAGACAGTTTGGCAACGCGAATGACTTCTTCGATTGAAAGATAGCTTTCAATCGGACCCATTGCTTTTGCAAGATGAGGACCTGATCCAATTTGATAAGCTTCATCTGCCTTGAAGCGATGTAAGGCCAGTTTGTCTTCTTCCGCCCATATAGCGACGGTTTTCAATCCAAGTTCGTTGGCAGCGCGGAACACGCGAATGGCGATTTCAGAACGGTTTGCTACGAGAATCTTTTGAATGGCCATTGAGCAGTAGTATTCCTGAATTTGATGTTGCGAACTTTATAAAGCCCACATCACAATACGCAAATGGCTTGCCGTGCAAACCAGCTATGCGTCAATCCGTGATACTACTGAACTTGTGGTTTCATCTGTTCTTTCGGCAGGCAGATGTTGAATTCCTGGCGCAACCAGTTGTCGGTTTCCTGATCAACATGGTCAGGAAAGAACTCCGCCAAAACTTTCTTTTTGCGCTCTACGGCCAACTGCACAATATCTGGCTTGCCGAGTTCGGCCCATTCTTTCGGGCTAAAACGGTTAGCTAGATCAGGATAGAGATATTCTTTTTGCATCAATTCGAGCGTCTGCCCGTGGCCGAGATAGTGGCCTGGACCATCGACGCAAACATCGCGCATAGCGTCTATGCTCAGCGTTTGGTCATTCACCTCAATGCCGCGAATGCAACGCAGCGCTTGGCCAAGGGCATCATTGTCGAGGAACAGGCTTTCCAGACAAAACCCCATTAGTGAACCGTGCATGCCAGCGGCTTCGTAGACCATATTGGTACCAGCCATGCCTGCGAGAACATAGGCGATGCCTTTTTCCCAGCCAGCTTGAATGTCTGGTGTTTTGGCATCGCACATGCCTGCGGCGGAGCCACCAGGGAGGTCGTAGAAATTGGCCATCTGGCCACAAGCGGCGGTGAGCAGAGCCTGTTCGCCCGAACCGCCTGACATGGCACCTGTGCGCAGGTCTGACACAAATGGCCATGTGCCAAATATGGCGGGGTGGCCTGGAACAAGCGCGTTGACGAACACCAGTCCCGCCAGAACTTCGGCCACGGCTTGAACCACTGTACCAGCAATCGCGGCGGGCGAAGTGGCACCCGCTTGACCTGCCGATAGCAAGAGCACGGGCATGCCGCCATACACACAGGCTTCCAATACGTCGGTGGCATCTGGCGCAAAACGCAAGGGCGGCACAACAAAGCAATTGGAGTTGGACACGAATGGGCGCGCGCGAAAAGCTTCTTCACCACCCGCCACCTTGTACATCATTTTCAGCGCGTCAGGCACGTATTCGGCCAGCGTGAAAGATGTGCCAATGTGTTTTGTGGTTCCAGTCAAACACGCATAAAGTGTGTTGAGGTCTAGATCGAGTGGGTCTGGCAAATCACGCGCCACCATGGGGCGCTGGAAGAAGTGGATGTTGTCGAGACCCTCAACAATGCGCGCAGCGTCATAAACATCGCGCAGATAGCTTTCGCGGTATTCGTTTTTTTCCACATCAACCACATGAACCGCCGCACCCGCTGTACCGAAATGAACTTTCTCCCCTTGGGGGTGAAGATCGTATTTTGGATCGCGTGCATGAACCGTCATGTTGCGGTTGGCGTTTCTAATTGTGTCCATGACCACATTGCGCGGAAAGCGCAGACGGCCATCATCGCCCATGATAGCGCCCAGTTTTTCGCAAGCTGCGATACAGGTGGGTGTGGCCTGAGAGAGGCCGATGTTTTCAAGAACATCAAGAACCGCTTCGTGAACCTTGTGAACATCCTGATCTGAAAGCGGTTTGTATTCGCCTCCGCTCATTCCTGCTCTAACCGGTTTTATATCTTCTGCCAAAGGTGCTGCACGAACGGCGCGCCGGGCAGAACGTCCGCCGGAACGACCAGCTCTGGCCGGAGTTTCTTCAGCGATACTCATATTGTCCTCCCAAACAATAGGTGTGTCGAATTACCTTGTTAGGCACCGCCACTCTTTAGCATGCGGTCTATTTCATCACCTGAAACACTGCGACCCAGTTGCGTAAAATCTCCATCATCCAACATGGCATGACCAGCCTCTAGAACGACCCTGTGAGTCGTTCTTGCTAAAGCGGAACCAATTGAGATGCGACCTACGCCGGCTTTTGCAAAATCAGACTTTGAATATTTCGTGTTTGACCCTGCACACAACACATTCACGGGTACGGAGACTGACGCGCAAAGCGTGGCGACGTCATTCATGGTTGGCAAAACCGGTGCATAGACAACATGTGCACCAACCTCTTCAAACGCCTGACATCGCGCAATCGCTTCTGCCGTATCGTACGCCCCAATCATCACGCCATCTGCACGGGCACAAAGGGTGAAGTCGAAGGGAAGGCTTTCAGCGGCGTCTACGGCTGCACGAATGCGCTCTACGGCCACATCAAAATCATAGGCAGGTTTTCCGTCTTCGAAGGTGGTGTCTTCAATGCAGCACCCAACCATTCCGACTTCGGCGGCCAGCATGATGGTTTCTGCGACTCCATCAGGATCATCGGCATATCCGTGCTCTAAATCACCTGAAACTGGAACATTCACTGCACGAACAATGTCTTCGCAATGGTCTAGCATTTGATCGCGGGTGACGATGGCACCATCAGGTTCGCCCACTGTGAATGCAAATCCGGAGCTCGTAGTGGCAATGGCTTTTGCACCCATTGCAGTCAGCATTTTTGCGGACCCAACGTCGTAAGCATTGGCCAGAATGAATGGGTTTCCTGGCTGATGCAGTTCGCGAAAAACCTTGCCTTTGTCTTCCTGGTCCATATTGCTGTTCCTAAGCTTTCACACGTTCTGACTTTGGATCGTACATTGGGCGTAAGCTTGCGTCAGCTTCAACGCGAACGCCAGCGATTTCGATTTCGTATTTGGAAGAAAGCACTTCATCAGGTTTTTCACCAGAACACGGCACGTAACCCAAGCCGATTGCGGCGCCCAGTGTGTGACCATAATTCGCTGATGTGACGTAGGATACAATTTCACCATCGCGGATGATTGGCTCGTTGTGATAGAGCATCGGTTCGGCATCTTTCAGTTTAAATTGAACCATGCGCATGTCGAGACCAGATTCCTTCTTAGCCAAAACAGCATCACGCCCAACAAAACTCTCTTTGGCCGTTTTGACGGCGAACCCAAGACCTGCTTCCAGCACGTGGTCTTCTTCGGTAATGTCGTGACCGAAGTGGCGGAAGCCTTTTTCGATGCGAAGCGAATCCATCATGTGCATGCCGCAGAGTTTCAAGTCCAGATCTTTGCCTGCTTGATGCAATGTTTCAAACGCGTGAGCAGCCATATCGCTGGATACATAAAGTTCCCAACCAAGTTCACCCACATAAGTAACACGGTGCGCGCGGGCGAGACCCATACCAAGCTCAATGTCATGGGCCTGACCAAATGGGTGGTTGTCATTCGACCAATTATGGGGAGACACTTTTTCTAGCAATTTGCGCGCATTTGGCCCCATGACGGCTAACACACCTTCCGCTGATGTGGTGTCTGTGATGATAGCGTTGAATTCGCCCAAATGTTTGCGCATCCATTGCAGCTCACGCTGAACAGTCGCTGCAGGTGTAACGACAATATAAGCTGATTCAGACAGGCGGGTGACTGTGACATCGGCTTCGATGCCGCCACGACTGTTTAAGAATTGTGTGTATGTAATTTTTCCGACCGGAACGGAAACGTCGTTTCCGCAAATATAGTTGAGATATTTTTCCGCATCGCGGCCTTCAACTCGCAATTTTCCAAATGAGGTCATGTCATACATGCCCACATTGTTGCGCACCGCTTCATGTTCGCGTTTGGAATTTTCAAACCAGTTCTGACGTTTCCATGAATACTCGTATTCAGGGTTTTGTCCTTCGTCAGCAAACCAGTTTGCTCGTTCCCAACCTGCCACTTCTCCGAAGACAGCACCTTGATCTTTCAAATGCTGATGGAAAGGAGTGCGTCGCACTCCGCGAGCTGTTGCCATTTGGCGGTAAGGAAAGTGATCGGCATATAGCAGGCCAAGTGATTCCTTGGCGCGCTCAAACAGATAAGTTTTATTGCCTTGAAACGGTTGCATTCGGCGGATGTCCACATCGCCAATGTCAAACGGCGGG